>JAUQOX010000128.1 GCA_030550695.1 Gemmatimonadota bacterium
GGTTCCGTACCAGCCAGAACGTGTTCACCCAGGTGAGGGATCTGCTCCCGTAGTTGGTCTCCGCCTGCACGGAGCGGATGGTGAGCCGGTAGCGATGGCTCTGCCCGGCGCTCAGGGGCAAGGACCGGAACCATAGCTTGACCCAGCTCATGGGGTCGAAGGCACTCCGCTCTTCCCGCACCGAGAGCCACCCCCCCTGTACGGCCTCGACCTTCAAGGCCACCCGTACCCGGGCCGAAAGTCGGTTGGTGGCCCCCGGCTCACCCCATTCCAGGTCGAAGCTCCGGGAGGTCTCGTAGGCCCGAATGGTGAGGGGAACCTTGTTGGAAGGCACCTCACCCCGCACCACCACCACATCCCCCGACTGGGCCCCCGAGGAAACCTTGATCCGAATCAGCCGATCCGACCAGGAGGGGATCTCCGTGACCTCGGTGGTCCCCACCGTCACCCTGTTCCGATAGCGGCTCGTTCCGAATCCCTTGCCCCTGATCAGCACTTCCTCCCCCACCCCTGCGGTGGAAGGCTCCACGGAAGTGATCTCGGGCGTCACGGGAGCCAGGCGGAAAAACAGGTCCTGTTCGTCCACCAGGCTGTGGTTGACCGAGACGTAGGCGTTCAGGAGGTATTCCGTGGGGGTGGCCTGGTTGTAGCGGAAGGTGTCCACCGGAATGTCGGGGAAGCGGACGCCCACCTTGGCGTTCGGGCCGATCTCGAGGGGCTGGGTGAGGGTGAACCCGTAGCCCGAGGGAGCCCCGATGGGAGAAAGGGTCAGGCGCACCATCCCTTGGTACCGTTCGGTGGGGTGACTGTTGGTCACCTCCAGCTCCCCGGGGGTCCTCAGGGTTTGCACGCCTCCCGGAAGAGGGTCCACCCCCCCGTCGCCGGTGGAAGGGACGAACGAGTAGCCACGGCTTCGGGTGGGATCCCAGCGGTACTCGTAGGTCGTGGACGGGTCCCCCGGCCCCTCGGAGGGCCGGACGAAACTGAAGGCCTGCCTCAGGAAGTTGATCCGTAGGGGAAGGACCCCCGTGTCCAGGGGAGCGGGAACCACCAAGGTGACAAAGTTGTCGAGGACTCCGGTATTCGTGAGAATCGCATCCCAGGTGCGGGGCTCGTAGCCCAAGGAGCCGCCGGGCCGGGTACTAGCTGGATCGTGGAGATGGAAAGTGTTCCCGTCGTAGCCCACCACCACCACCGCATGGTTCCAGTGGGTGGCGAAGAGGGCCACGGGCCGGCCGTGGACACCGATCTCCCGTTTGAGATCGTCCCGGAGCTGGGTCCAGGTGCCATAGGGCCAAACCTTGCGGGTGGGACGCACCCCCGTACGGTTCTTCACCAGGTTGGCCAAGGCACTGCTGGTGCGGAACGTCATACCCGTGATTCCACCCTCGTCCACCTTCATCACCCCCACGATCTCGGGGATGGTGTGGTTGGAATTGTGACGGACACCGGAAACCGAACCGCTTCAGGGGGTGGAGCCCTTCGTCCGCCCGGACCTCGATGATAAGGCCACCCGACCTCTCCTCCGCCTCATGGGAGTTCGTGACACCCCGGCTGGCCTCGATAAGCTTTTGCAGCGCATTCGGGCCCTAGCGCAACTCGAGGAGCCCGCTACGCTTCTCTCGGAAATCACAAAGTGGTATGGAGCCCTGGACAGAGCTCTGGGAAGGTCCGACGCCGCCAGCCTTGCGGAGGTGCGGAACGCCTTTCTGAACGAGCCTCTGATTCTGACTGCCGAGGAGAGCTGGGCTAGAGCATCTGAGGTATTCCAGCGCAACACCGAGGATTTTCCTGAGGCGCCTGTAGTCCACCCGGCCGCTGGAGACCTCCGAATGTGGGCACGGCTGGGGGTAGCTGACGAACCGACGGCCCAACTTGTTCTGAGGTGGATTGACACGCTACCCTCGGGGCAACCGCTCGAGAGCGCCAGCGCCGCGCGTGTCCGGCTAGCATTGGCGCGATTCCCAGGGGAGGTGTGGGAAGGGTGCCGACATTGGTTATCTCTCGATGGTACCTGGACGCCGGTAGAGCGGTTAGAACTGCGCCTGTGCAAAAGGAGCTCTCCAAAGGGGGTGAATTTCTTTCCCGGCGTCCGAGCGCGAATCGCCGATCTCCGAATGGTCCCTCCGGAGGTCTGCGAACGTCACCCCTCCTTCGTGGAAATACCTGAACTCGATTCAGTACTCGAATATCGGCTGACCTACCGTCCCAGGGAGCCTAGGGATTTGGGACAAAAGTCCTGGGTCGTGGCGCTGGGTGACAGGCTTCGCCGGGTGCGTTTGGAGAGCGATGCCCAAACCCAGCACGTTCGACGGGTGGCGGAACGCCTGGCACGGGCAGCCTGGTATTCCTTCGAAGACTCGGACGGTCCGGAGGTTACTCCGTACCTCCAGGGAGCCCCGGCGGGGCCGGCGGTTTCGCCGAATGTTCTATGGAATGATGATGAGATCTTCGTGAAGGGTGGCAAAATGGCGCGGTTCTTCGAAGATCTCGTGGCCGAACTAGCCAGGCCCTTCCAGCACTGGGCCATCATGGAGGCAATCAAGGTTTGTGGCGAGCGAGACGAAGATTTCATCGCCGAGTACATGGAAGAGCATTTTGCACTGGACGACGAGACCGCGCCCATAGGGGGGCGGGAGGAGGAAAAGCAAACTTTCGAGGGGGAAGCCCAAGGTGTAGCCGAGGGAGACGACGAAGGCTACGCCGGGTTGGAAACAAGTCCGGGGGGCTCACGGTGGGATCAAGACCACGTCGACGTCCTATCCCCTAAGGAAAGAAGGGCTTCGAGGCGATACAGACCCGAGCCCTCGTTGTTCGAGAAGTTTGCGCTGCAGCGAGGGTATCGGTGGGACGACTATCAGCAACGGTTTGTTCACCCCGGTGGTTCCTGGATGGAGCGGTGCGAGCGTCCCTTTCATTGGTGCCAGTTCGATTCGGCTGGCGCCCCACTGAACCGTTATTGGGTGTCCGAGCAGTGCCTGGAGCGCGACGGACTTGAGATTCCCTCGGAACTTTGGGAGTTCTTTCGCAGGGGACGGAGCGGGTACTCCATGGTCCTTGAGGACGGCGAAGGGGGACCAAGAGAGTGGCCGGCACCAACGGTTGGGCGCATGGTGGAACGCCGCGAGATCGTGGTCTATCCCGCGAAATATCGAATTCGGATAGAAAGTGGAAGGTGAGACACTGCGAACCTCCTGGCAAGAAGCTGATCGAGGTGGCCCTACCGCTGCCCGAGATCAACGATGCCTCGGCCTACGACAAGATGGCCGGCACTGGGGCGCATCCCAAGGGGATTCACCAATGGTGGGCCCGCCTGCCCTTGCCCGTGGCGCGGGCGGTGCTGTTCGCCTCCGTGGTGGACGACCCCTCAACCCGTCCGGAAGAGTTCCCCACCGAGGAGGCGCAGGCCCGGGAGCGGGAGAGGTTGTTCCAAATCCTCCGGCGGATGATGCGACCCAAACCCCATCAGCACCCGGAAGTGTACGCCGAAGCCCGGGCAGAGATGTTGCGACACTGCGGGGGCGAACTGCCACCGGTGCTGGACCCCTTTGCCGGCGGGGGCTCGATCCCCCTGGAGGCAGCCCGGCTGGGGATGGAAGCCTATGCGGGCGATTTGAACCCGGTGGCCGTCCTCCTCAACAAGGTGAACCTGGAGATCGTGCCCCGCTGGGTGGATTCCCCCCCGGTGAATCCGGCGGACCGGGGCAAAATGGGGGGAGGTGAGGGGTGGAGGGGCGCTTCGGGTCTGGCAGCGGATGTGCGCCATTACGGCCAAGTCATCCTCCAGCGGGCCCGACAGAAGATCGGACACCTCTACCCCCCCGTCCGGGTCACCCCCGACATGGCCACGGAACACCCCCACCTGAAGCCCTATGTGGGGGGGGAGCTTCCGGTCATCGCCTGGATCTGGGCCCGAACGGTGCCGAGCCCCAACCCGGCGGTTCGGGGGGCGCCCGTACCCCTCATGAGCAGCTTCTGGCTGTCCAAAAATAAAGGGAAGGAGGCGTGGCTGGAGCCGGTGGTGGACCGGGCCGCCGCAACGTGGCGGTTCGTGGTCCGCATGGGGCCCGCACGGGATCGGCAAGCGGTAGAGAGGGGAACGAAGACGGGCCGCGCCCAGTTCCGGTGCCTCCTCACCGGCGATGCGATTTCCGAACAGCACATCAAGAAGGAAGGGTTGGCCGGTCGGCTTGGGGACCGCCTGGTGGCCATCGTGGCCCATTCGGGACGGAGTCGGGTGTATCTGCCGGGAACCGGCGAGCATGAGGCGGTCGCTAGAAGGGCGGAGCCGAACTGGAGGCCCCCCGGGGAGATTCCGCCGAAGCTCACCGGCGGGACCTGTGCGCCTTTCGGACTTACGACGCTGGCTAGCGTTTTCACCCCTCGTCAACTCACCGCGCTGGTGACGTTCTCGGATCTGATTCGCGACGTGCGGGGGGAGGTGCGGCGCGATGCCTTGGCTGCGGGGCTCCTAGAGGCCGAAGCCGAGGCCTACACGGCAGCGGTGGCCACGCTTCTGGCCTTGGCGTTGGACCGGTGTGCGGATTTCAATAACGGGCTCAGTACTTGGAAGCCCAGCGGGCAACAGCAACAGCACTTGTTCACGCGGCAGGCAATTCCCATGGTCTGGGATTTCTCGGAAGCTGACCTCCTTGGGAATAAGGGGATTTGCTGGGCCAATGCCGTGGAGCTTACGGCTGAGGCGTCAGTGACCCTCACCGTTCAACGATTGGGCCACACCCGCCCCCTCGACGCCGCTCGCCCCTGGGACGGTCTCAGGCGCCTCCTGGTCTCCACCGACCCCCCCTACTACGACAACATTCCGTATTCCAACCTCGCCGACTTCTTCTACGTCTGGCTCCGACGGACCGTTGGGGACCTCTACCCCGACCTGTTCGCCACCATCCTCGTGCCTAAAGAGGCGGAGCTGGTGGCGACGCCGGAGCGGTTCGGGAGCAACAAGAGAAAGGCCAGGGAGCACTTCGAGCGGGGTTTCCGCCAAGCCTTCGCCGTCTTACGGGAAAAGATGGACCCGCGCTTCCCCCTGACCGTGTACTACGCCTTCAAACAAGACGACGTGGGGGCCGAGGCAGAGCCGGGAGAAGAGGAGGCCGAGAACGGAAAGGGGACCCGCCTCGACCGCACCACCGGCCGGGAAACCATGCTGGCGGCCCTCGTGGGAACGGGGTTTCAGATCACCGCCACCTGGCCGGTGCGGGCTTCGCAGAAATGGCGGATGAACGCCATGGACGCCAATGCCCTCGCTTCGTATATCGTGCTCGCCTGTCGGCCTCGGCCGGAGGACGCCCCCCGGACCGACCGAAGGTCCTTCGTGGCGGAACTCAAACGGGAGCTGCCGGCCGCCCTACGGCGCCTCCAGCAGGGCAACATTGCCCCGGTAGACTTCGCCCAGGCAGCCATAGGTCCGGGTATGGCCATTTTTTCCCGCTACAATAGCGTCCTCGAGGCCAGCGGCCGGGCCATGACCGTCCGGACGGCCCTCGGCCTCATCAACCAGGTTCTCACCGAGGTTCTTGCTGAGCAAGAGGATGAGTTCGACAACGACACCCGCTGGGCCATCGCCTGGTTCGACCAGTACGGGTTCGAAGAGGGCGATTTCGGTCAGGCGGAGGTGCTTTCCAAGGCCAAGGTGACTTCTGTCAAGGGCCTGGTGGAGTCGGGGATCGTCACCTCCCGGGGTGGTCGCGTCCGGCTCCTGCGCCCCGAGGAGCTGGACAAGAACCGGGACCCCGGACAGAACCGGCGCCTGACCCTCTGGGAAGCCACCCACCACCTGCTGTGGGTGTACTGGCACGAGAAGGCTGGCGACCAGGCCACCGCGGCGTTGTTGCGGAAGCTGGGTTCTCAGGGCGCCCTTGCCCGGGAACTGGCCTACCGCCTTTTCGACATCGCCGAGCGTCGGAAACGGTCCCAGGACGCCCAGGCCTACAACGCGCTGGTCCTCGGGTGGCCCGAGCTAGCCCATCTTGCCCGTGAGATCCGGTCACCGGAGCAACTTTCCTTCTGAGAAGATCCAGAGACGAAGCAATTCTCCTTGCATGAAGGAGAACTCCTCATTATTTTCTCCTCTACGAGAGGAGAATAGCCGTGCCGCTTCCGGCGAGACTGATTCGGGATGCCCTGGCGGAAGCCCTTGCCGCCTCCCTCGAGGGTCCTTTGCCCGAGGGGACCCCTCGCCGTGTTCCCGGCCCTCTGCGGATGCGGGGAAAGGTGACGGCCGTTCTGGGCGTGCGACGCTCCGGCAAGACCACCTTCCTGCATCAGATGCGGCGCGAGTACCTGGCCCGTCCTGCCCCCCGCTGGGTGGTGCCCTACGTCAACTTCGAGGACGAACGGCTGGCGGGGTTGCAAGGGGCGCAACTCGGTTTCCTCCTGGAGGAGTACGGCCGCCGCGTCCCGGAAGCGGATCGGCCGGTCCCGGTCTTCTGGTGCTTCGATGAAATCCAAGTCGTCCCGGGCTGGGAGCGTTTCGTGAGGCGCCTCCTCGACAGTGGCGGTGCCGAAGTGGTGGTCACTGGCTCCTCGGCAGCTCTGCTTTCACGGGAAATCGGGACGGCGCTGCGGGGAAGGGGCTGGTCGGTGGTCCTCTATCCCTTCAGCTTCGCCGAAGCGTTGCGACACCGAGGGGAACCCGTCCCCACCGACCCTACCCTTGTGGTGGGCCCCGACCGCCACCGCCTCGAGCACGCCTTCCTTTCCTGGCTGGAGGTGGGAGGGTTTCCGGAAGCGCAAGGGCTGCCGCCAGCGAGCCGCAGACAGCTCTTGCGCGACTACGTGGACGTGGCCATTCTGCGCGACGTAGTGGAGCGCCACGGTGTGAGCAACGTAGTTGCCCTCCGGTGGCTCGTCCGCCACCTGCTGGCCAATGCCGCGAGTCCCTTCAGCATCGAAAGGTTTTATCACACCCTCAAGAGCCAGGGCATCGCGGTCTCCCGCGACACCCTGCATCAGTTCCTCGCCTACCTAGAGGACTGTTTCCTGGTACGGACGGTGTGGATGGAGGCCGCCTCGGAGCGCCAGCGCATGGTCAACCCCCGGAAGGTGTACCCTGTGGACCCGGCCCTGATTCCCTTGTTCGACCGCACAGGCCGGCCCAACATCGGCCATCTTCTGGAGACGGCCGTCCTGCTGGAGCTGGAGCGCCGCCGGTGCGAAGTCACCTACTTGCGGACGCCCAAGGGTTACGAAGTGGATTTCCTGGCGCGAGCCCCCGACGGATCCGAGCACCTCATCCAGGTCTGTGCCGATGCGGCCGACCCCGAGACCGCCGCCAGGGAGTTTCGGGCCCTGGAAGAAGGGGCACGCACCCGCCCCGCGGCCCAGCGGTGGCTGCTCACGCTCACCCACGATCGGAATCCGCCCCTGTCGCCGAGGGGGGTGACCTGCTGGCCAGCCTATCAATGGATGCTGGCTGACGAGGGAGCCAGTGAAGCAAGCACCCGGAGCAAAGGACCATGGCCATGACCAATCACGAGAGGGTGGGAAAGGCCCTCGAGCTCCTGCGGGCAGGATTGGCGCCTTTCGTGGAAAGAGAGTTGAAAAGCGCCTTCGGAGATCGAGCCTCGGAGCAGGTGAACCGCCTCCTAGATGAAGATCGCCCCCAGAGCAGGAGAGACGCAGCTCATCTCGATGTGGCCGGCCTTCTGAAAGTCATGTGGGAAGCGTGGCATCAGGTCTTCCGCAAAACCTTGGGTCAGGCCGAGCGAAGCTTCGTGTCCGAACTCCGGGATTGGCGAAACCGGTGGGCGCACCAGGAGACCTTCAGCACCGACGACGCCTACCGGGTTCTGGACTCGGCCGGACGGCTCTTGTCGGCCGTTTCCGCCCCTCAGGTGGAGGAGCTGGAACGGATGAAACAGGAGCTGCTGAGGGTGCGCTTCGAAGAGCAGCTCCGAGCCGAGCGGCGAAAGGCAGGCGGGTCGCTCATCGAGGCCGCAGCGGCGGGTGGGCTCAAGCCCTGGCGGGAGGTGATCACCCCGCATCCTGACGTCGCCGGAGGACGGTACCAGCAAGCGGAGTTCGCTGCCGACCTTTGGCAGGT
>JAUQOX010000129.1 GCA_030550695.1 Gemmatimonadota bacterium
GTAATAGATGCCGCTGAAGAGCCCCATGAGAGCTCCGCCTACCAGCACATAATGGAAATGGGCCACCACGAAATAGGTGTCATGTTGCTGGAGGTCGATGGGCGCAGAGGCATGCATGATCCCGCTGAGGCCTCCGATGGTGAACACCGCCACCAGACCCACGGCAAACAGCATCGCCGTAGGAAATCGGAGGGCCCCTCCCCACATGGTCCCGAGCCAATTGAAGATCTTGATTCCCGTGGGGATGGCGATGATCATGGTGCTGGCTACGAAGAAGGAGTCGGCTATGGGGCCCAGACCCACAGTGAACATGTGATGGCTCCAGGTACCCCACCCGATGAAACCGATGAGGATACCCGCATAGACCACGACCGGGTAGCCGAACAACGGCTTCCGGGAAAAGGTGGGGATCACATCGGAAATGACCCCGAAGGCCGGCAACACAAGGATATAGACCTCAGGGTGCCCGAAGAGCCAGAAGAGGTGTTGCCACAAGATCGGGTCGCCCCCGGCGGTGACAGCGAAAAAGTTGGCGCCGAAGAACCGGTCGAAGGCCAGGAGAATCAACGCCACGGCGATGACCGGGAGCGCGGTGATGAGCAGGAAACTGGTCACCAACGCCATCCAGGTGAACAAGGGCATCCGCATCATGGTCATCCCCGGCGCCCGCAAGTTCAGGATGGTGGCGATGAAGTTGACCCCCCCCAAGATGGAGCTGATCCCCAAGATGGACAGGCCTATGAGCCAGAACTCCACGTTGCGGCCGGGAGTGTACTGAAGAGAAGTGAGGTTGGCATAACCCACCCAGCTTGTGTTGGGAGCAGCCCCGAAGAGAAAGCTGGAGTTCAGGTAGAGACCGCCGAACAGGAAAATCCAATACGAGAGAGCGTTGAGCCGGGGGAACGCGACGTCCCGCGCCCCGATCTGGAGGGGCACGATATAGTTGAAGAAGGCGACGGCCATGGGCATGGCCACCAGGAACACCATGGTGGTGCCATGCATGGTGAACATCTGGTTGTAGGTTTCCGCGCTGATGAAGGCGTTTTCCGGCTTCATCAGTTGGATGCGGATGAGCAGCGCCTCGAGTCCCCCCACGAAAAAGAAGAAGAGGGAGGTCAAGAAGTACATCAGCCCGATGCGCTTGTGGTCCACTGTGGTGATCCAGCTCCATAGCCCCTTGGGCTCGGCATGGACCTGGGGAGCGGCCTGCACGGTCGCAGTGGCTGTGGCCATGACGTCCTTCCTCACTTCATGCTGAGCAGCCAAGCGGCCAGCGCCCGGATCTGCTCGTCGTTCAGGTTCGTGGGGGGGAAGGTCTGACCCTCATAGGTGACCGGGTACTGGGCGCCGGGCATCTGAGCGCCCGGCTTCACCGAGCGGGGATCCCGAATCCATCGCTCCAGGTTCTCTTGATTGTTCTCCAGCATTCCCGCCGCCAAGGTCATGCGGGAACCGAGCCGGGTAAGATTCGGGCCGATGACCCCGGGGGCAGGGGTCCCTTGGATGGCGTGGCACAGGACGCAGTACGACTCCCGGAAGAACACCTGGCGTCCCCGGGCGATCAGGGGATCTTCGGCCGCCTCGGCGGTGGTTTCCGAGGCAGCAGCCGCGGCGGAGGCGCCGGCGGCGGCCGGCTCGGCGCTTACGGCTCCGGCGCCGGTCTGTGCCGCGACGCCCTCCACGGGTGGGTTGGCCGTCGGGGCTGGGGTTCTCCAGGCTTCTACCCACTCCTGGAAGGCTTCTTCACTCTGCGCCACCACCCGGAGCCCCATAAGGGAGTGGGCCTCGCCGCAGAATTCGGCGCACTGCCCCCAGTAGACCCCTGCCTCCTTGATGGTGAAATAGAGCCAATTCCGCTTTGGCTCTTCTCCCTCCGGGACGGCTACGACGGGGTTGACGTCCCGCTTCCCCCCCAGCATGGGCACCCAGAAGGAGTGGATGACATCCCCCGACTCGAGGCGGAGGGCTACGGGGCGACCCACCGGAAGATGGAGCTCGTTGGCCGTGGTCACCCCCAGTTGCGGATAGTGGAAGCTCCACCAGTACCGCTTCCCGACCACGTGGACCACGAGAGGGTCCCGTTCTTCCTGGAGGCGGTACGTTTGAAAGACCCCTTGTACACTGGGGATCACGATGGCCACCACGATCATGGCGGGGACCACGGTCCAGGCGATCTCCAGCCCCACATGGCCGTGGACGGGCTTGGGGCGATCCTGGCCCGGCCGCTCCCGGAACCGCACCAGGACGTAAGTCAGGAGGACCGCCACCACCGCCAGGATCAACATGGTCCACCAGAAGACCTTCACGTAGAGGTGGTGGGAGATCTCCCCGAAATCCGTCACGGGGTGGATGGTGGATTGCGGGTACTCGCGACCGCAGCCCACAACGGTCAAGGCTCCCAAAGCCGCCCAGAACCCGCGGCGCCAGAATCGGAGGATGGCTCGGCTCATTCCATGTCCCTCGAGGTGTCGCCCATGGGGGCTCCTACGGCCACGTGCCGGACACCTCCCCCCGTTGTCGTCCCTCTGCCCATCCGGCCCCCTCGCCGGGACGGGGGAGCCCGATTCGACGACCTCCGGCGGTCGACGGCGCAGGGAGTCGGACGGAGACGGGCAAGACCCTGCCGCGCCCCCTTGACCTTGCGTCCGACGAACCAGGTCAGGAAAGGGTGTCCAGCCGAATGGCTTCGTCCAGGAGCATCACAGGAATGCCGTCCACCACAGGGTAGAGGACCGCCCCATCCTCCCGGACCAGCCCTTCCGAAATGAACTCTTGGATCCGTGCGCCGCTCCGGTTGCTCAGGCGCCCCGCTTCGATCTCCCGGTTGATCCTTTCCAAGGTTTCCGGATCCGCAGGGCGAAGCCGCTGTTTGGATTCGGGACAGACCAGGATTTCGAGGAGCTCGGGGTTGACCATACTGACCCTGGCGGCGACGGTGCCCTCAGGTGTATCTATCGTTGCCGGCCTCCCCCCAAGGGGGAGACCGGCGATAAAGCTAAAACGAGAATCAATCTTTGTGCAGAGGGGAAGAGCATGAACCAGACTCCCCTTCGGCCCCCCGGGGGGCGGGGTCTTGGAGTTTCCGCGGCCGGGAAAAGGGCAAGCCCGGAAGGAGACCGTTCAGGCGGGTACCTCAGGCCGCCGGAGAGGCCGGAGGGTTCCTCCGGCTTCCTGCTGCTGGGCCTCTTCCTTGCCAGTCTTTGGGTTACGGCGGGGTGCGGGGCCTCGGAAGGGAAACCCGGAGGGGGGGGAGAGGCGAGGGGAGGGGTACGGGCCGGCCCTTCCGTGGGGTTCGGAGAGCCCGATCAGGAACGCCTCCCGCCCCCCGGGCACGCCTGGGTGATCTTCGGCTCGGACACCGTCCTGGCCGAAGTGGCCCGCACCCCCGAGGCCCGGGAACGGGGGCTCATGTTCCGCCAGGAACTCCCCAAAGGAAGGGGGATGCTCTTCGTTTTTCCGGAGGTGGCCATCCGCTCCTTCTGGATGCGGAACACCTTCGTTCCCCTGGACATCGCCTTTCTGGACGAACACCTGGTGGTGGTGGACATCCAGGCCATGGAGCCCCAGACGGAAGACCTGCACCAAAGCGCCCGTCCCGCCATGTTTGCCCTGGAGGTGCCCCAGGGCTGGTTTGGCGAAAAGGGCATCCGGGTAGGGGATACTGCCCGGGTGGTCTTCGGGGTAGGCTGAGGAAAGGGGAGGCTCCCCCAGCCACGATGGGGGAGTTCGCCGAAAACCCCCGGTGGGCGGATCCCCGGGCACCGGGAATCCGCCCCTCATCCCTGGAACAGCGCGAACAGGAATGCCGCCGCCAGGGCCAATCCGAAAAAGAAGCCGGCGGGCAAAGCTATGCCCCTTGGGGGTCCCAGGCGGGACACCATCACGGCCATGACCCCGTAGCCCCATAGGCCGAAGAGGTCGAGCATCCTCAGGACCCTCAGGGGGTAGCCCTCTTCCAGGAACACGGCAAAGGTCCCGACACTCAGGCTCAGGGTGGGGTCTCTCTGGGCGACCCGCAAAGGAACCAGGAGGAGCGCCCCCACAGCGCTCACCAACAAGCCATGGCTGACCACGGCCAGGTAGTGGACGTAGCGCCGTTCGTCCCCCAGGATGAAGCTGAAAAACAGGGTGGCGAGGCTCGCCAGGAAAAACGCCCATAGAAACCAACCCACCACCCCCCCAATCACCGACGTGATGCGGAAGATGGCCTCGGCTCCGGCCAGGCCGCCTGCCATGGGTTGGCCCCGCTCCGCCGCCTGCTCCCGGATCATTTCCAGCCAGATCTCCCCGGGGATGAGGCCCACCGAGAGGGCGACCAGGACGCCCCCCCACAGGAGGGCTCCCCCCCAGAGGGGCCGGCTCCCGAGGGCTTCCCCGAGGTCGCCCGGGGCCAAAAACACCCCTAGGAGCCGGCGGGGAAAGGACGGGGTGCTCAAAACGGGCCTTCCAGCGGCGGACGGCTCCTCCTTGGGTTCTGCCATGGTCTTGCCTCCCTTGGGTCCCGCTCCGGGTCCGTGGGTCTCGCCCGCCGGTGGCCTCAGCTCCCCTGGAGCCGGATCACCTGACGGCCAGAGGTCTGCATGGGCATGGGCGGGATCCCGGCCCCTTGCACATCCACCGTTCCCGAGCCCCGACTGGAAGCTTCGTGCATCACCACCACCCCCCGGCCAGGATCGAACAAGAACACCCCACTCACCTCTCCCGCAAAGAGTTGCACGATGTCCATACCGCCGGCGTTTCCGGTCCCTCGCCCCGAGGTGTTCCCCTGGTAAGTGATCTTCACCAGGCGCATCCCGTTCACCACCGTGTCTCCCTGGAGGGTGTAGCGGGCTACGGTCGTGCTGGCGGTGCTTCCCTCGGGAATATCCACCTGGTATTGGATGGTGTCGGTCCAGGTGGCCCCACGGTCTACGGCACCACCCGGTAAGCGGGGGAAGAATCCATGGACCACCTCCAGGGGGTGATAGAGCTGGGCCACGGACCCTCTGAGCTGCGGGGTCGAAACCACGGTGGCCTTCCCCTTGCGGTCCAAGACGAAAACCAGGTCTCCCTGGATGTCCGCCTCCGAGGCCGAAAGCCCGCCCCCCATGGGTTGGGACATGTGGGCAGAGAGCTTCTGGACGGTGGCGGTCACCTGCACGCCCCCCTGCCCGGGGGCAAACCGCATGGCCAGGGTGGCCTGGGAACCCCCATCCATCTGCAGGCTACCCATCCCCGCCGCCTCGATATCCACCCGGATGGTGCTCTCGGTGACGTAGACCAGGGAGGGATCGGGGGGCACCCGATAGGCCAGTCCTCCCGACGGGGCGGGAGCGCCGGGGCCCGCACAGGCGGAAAGGGTCAAGAGGAGCAACAAGACCGGGGCGTGTTTCATGTCATCCTCCTCGAAAGGGTAGCGGGAAGATCCGGAGTCCCTCGACTTCCCGGCCTGGGGGTGTGGACCGCCGCCTTTCTCTGCAAGCCTCGGGCGCGCGGGTTCCAGGGCGAACCGCAGACGGGCCTCTTCGACCCTTGCGGCCGGCGAGCCCGGGGAATGGCTTCGGTCCGACCCGATCCCTCTTCCTACGATCCTGAGGGGTAGGATCGTTCACGGGAAGCAGCTTCGCCACCTCCGTCCCTCTTCGGGCTTGGCCCCGCCATGGGGGCCGGGTTATCGTTTTCTCCGGGGTCTGGGCCCGGAGGGCGGCTCGACCCTCCGGGATCCTGCCGGCGGGGAGGAAGCCCTCGCCTCGGAAACCCAAGGAGGAAGCCCATGAGCTTTCGGACCAATCTGGATCGGCTCCTGGATCATATCGACCGGGAGCGCCGGCGGGACGAGGAGGGAGACCAGGCTCCGGACAACCGCCAAGCGGTGGGGCGGGCGCTGGATACGTCTCCCTTGGGGCCCGACGCAACCAATCCGGAGCGGATGCGCCGGATCTTCCGGGTGGTGGAGGAAGCCTACAAGAAGGCTGCCCAAGCCGAAGAGCTCGGCAAGTTGGCCGCCCGTTTTCGGGGAATCGGCGATCTGCACCACCACCATGCCAGGGGAGACGTGAGCGTGACCCTGCGGTATCTGGATGCGGATCGGCCCGAAGACATCGGCCTCTCCCCCTTTGAGATCCATCCGCGGGATCTGGAAGAGGCCAAGAAAGAGACGGGCAGTACCCGGCCCGACGTCAATGCCCTGAAAGTCCTTCGACGGGAGCTCCGGAAGGGGGTTTTGGCCGCGTACGGAAAGCTGGAGCCTCGACTGCGGGACGCCCTCCGGGAGCGGGCTGACCATGGGCACCTGGCAGGCCAGGTCGTCATGGACCTGCGGCCCGCGGAGTAGGGGGGGGTTCCAGCGGGAGGCATGGCTTGGACTTCGTCGTCGGGGATGGACGCGGGGGAGCACGGCTCCGCGTCAAAGTCCAGGCCCGAGCGAGCCGCAACGAAATCGCGGGACTCCACGGCGAAGCGGTGAAGGTTCGGGTGAAAGCTCCTCCGGTGGGGGGAAGCGCCAACGAGGAGCTCCTTAGGTTTCTCGCTGCATGCCTCGGGGTGGCTCCCCACAACCTCCTTCTGGTACGGGGAGGTTCCTCTTCCATGAAGCTGCTGGAAATTCGTGGGCTGTCTCCCCAGGAGGTGAGGGACCGCCTTGGGCTCTAGAAAGTCCAGGAATGGCTTCGGCTTCGGCTGCCAGGGGTCACCGGAAGGCCACCCTCCCTCCCCCCACAGGCCGTGAGGCGGATCCTTCTCCTGTTCCTGGACGGCCTTGGGGTCGGCCCTTCCGAACCTTCCCGCAACCCCGTCGTGAAGGCCCCCCTTCCCGTATTTCGGGAGCTCCTCGGCGGGAGGCTCCCAACGCGGGAGGAACCCCAGGTGGAGCACCCCCGGCAGCCTGCCGTTGCTTTTCCCCTGGATGCCGTCCTGGGAGTGGCCGGCCTTCCCCAGAGCGGTACCGGACAGACAGCCCTATTCACGGGGCACAACGCCCCCAAGTTGTTCGGGCGTCATTTCGGCCCCTGGGTCCCGGTACCTCTCAGGCCCCTTCTGGCCCAGGAAAACCTCTTCAGCCAGGTTCGCCGGGCAGGCTTGTCGTGCCGGTTGGCCAATGCCTACCCCCGCCTGTTCCAGAGCAGGCCATGGGGGCGTCGCCCTCCCGCCGCACCCCTCATGGCCCAGGCCGCGGGGATCCAACTCGCCGACGAGTCCCACCTGGCGGCGGGAGAAGCCCTCTCCAGCGAAATCGTCAACACTTCGTGGCGCGCCCTCTCGGGCAGATCCGAAGTCCCCGAAATCTCCCCCCGGCAGGCGGGGCGAAACCTGGGCCGATTGGCGGCTTTGACTCACTTCTCGTTGTTCGCCCACTATGGCCTGGACCGCGCCGGCCATGGGGGGGACCTCACCGCGGTAGGGCAGGCCCTTGCCATGGTGGATGCCTTCTTGGGAGGTGTGTTGGAGGAACTGCCTCCCGAAACCCTCCTGGTCGTCGGAAGCGACCACGGAAACATCGAGGAATGGGGAAAGAGCCACACCCGAAACCCTGCCTTCACCCTGGTGGCCGGGCCCGGAGCGCACGAAGTGAGGCGGGGACTCCGTGCCTTGACGGACCTCGCCCCGGCCCTCCTGCGCTACCTCGGCGCCGAAGATCCGGCCCACGGGGCTTGAAGCCCCCTGGCGCCCCCTTTGTCCATGGCCTCGCCCCGACGGGGAACCAGACTCTTCAACACCCTCCTCCCCTCCCCCTTCGGCAGGGGCCGAGGGCCCATCTCCCCGCCGGGGGAATCCGTCCCCCCCATCCGGAGTACCCGTGGTGCGGCCGAAGCCCAAGATTCTCGGACAGCTCCTGGTGGAGGCCGGAGCCCTTTCCCGGGAAGCCTTGGAGGCGGCTCTCACCGCCCAATCGGGTACAGGGCTCCGCCTGGGGGCTGTGCTGGTCCAAGGGGGCTGGACCGACGAGGAAACGGTGGCCCGTTGGCTGGCCGTTCAGCTATCCCTCCCCTATCAGCCACCCCCCCTCCGCCCCGAACCGGGAGCCACAGTCCTC
>JAUQOX010000130.1 GCA_030550695.1 Gemmatimonadota bacterium
CGGAATAGTAGGTGAAGCTCCCCACCTTCTGGCCGGTGATCCAGGAGGAGGATTGGGCTTGCAGTGCCCCGGCAAAGAGGGCCAGGGCGGCGGCGACCCAGGTGGCCGGGGCGGCGGGCGAAGCGGAGACGCGGCACATAGGAGCCTCCTTTCCTTTGGGCGCGGGGACGGGCTGGCGCGAACCTGCACCTGGGGCTCCGGCCGCCCGCGCAGCCTTGGGTATGCCGGGTTGCCCAGAGCCCCCAGACACGCAAACGACAGATCAGGGCGCGCCGAAGCCAGCGGTTTAGGATTGAACGCTATTCTTTCGACACTTTTCGAAAAACCTTGGGGGGGGTCCTGTGCTGGGGAACCGCACACCGATCACGGTGTGGGTCCTCCACTCCTTGGGGTCTAACTTAGGTTCCCCCTCTGACAGCCGGGTCGGGGGGAACGACCGCCCACCCCCTTTCCCAGCCCCGGAACAGGGCCGGTTGTCCAGGGGCCTATCGCCAGACTGATCGGAAAGCCGGACCGGTTTGACCTAGGGGTCTGGCGCAGGCTCCACGTCCTTGAGGTCGCCTGCGGTTTCGAGGGCATCGCGGGCTCGTCCGGTGGTGTGCCGGCGGGCGTGGATTTCACGGTGTCTCTCTCGGACGTTTTTTCCCCACCGGGCGGCTTCCCGTGTCGAAACCCTCGCGGGGGGGCGCCCCGCCCTCCAGACCGGAGCCCCTTCGCGTTCCCCCCCCTACCCCCCCAGCACCCGCCGCACCGCCTCCCCCGCCGCCTCCACCTGCCGGGCCGTGACCCCCCAATGGGTCACGAACCGGACCCGCCGCCCCCGGGGAGGGTTCACCAGCACCCCCTCCCGCCTCAGCCCCTCCACAACGGCTTGGGCGTCCATCAGGGCCTCGGGCACCTCGGCGAACACCAGGTTCGTCTCCACCTCCTCGGGCGGGGGATCCACCCCCAGCCCGGCCTCGGCCAACAGCAGGGCCAATCTCCGGGCGTTGGCGTGGTCCTCGGCCAGCCGCTCCACCATGGTGTCCAGGGCCACGATCCCTGCCGCGGCGATCACCCCCGCCTGGCGCATCCCGCCCCCCGCCGCCTGACGCACCCGGCGGGCCTCGGCCACGAACGCGGCGGAACCGAGCACCAGCGCCCCCACCGGGCAGGCCAGCCCCTTGGTGAGGCAGACGGTGACGCTGTCGGCCGGGGCGGCCAGAGCCGCCGCAGGCACCCCCAGGGCCACCGAGGCGTTGAAGATCCGGGCCCCGTCCAGGTGCACCTGGAGCCCCAGGGCATGGGCTTTGTCCGCCAGGGCCCGGGTCTGCGCCACGGACAGGCATGTGCCCCCGGCGGCGTTGTGGGTGTTCTCCAGGCAGAGGAGGCTCACCCGGGGGTGGAGGACGGCCGAAGGGAGGAGGGCCGCCTCCACCTGCTCGGGGCTCAGGCGGCCCCGCACCCCCGCCACAGGCCGGGGCGTAAGCCCCCCGAACACGCTGATCCCCCCGGCCTCGTTGTTGTAGAGGTGGGACGACGCCTCCACGATCACGGCGTCGCCCCGGCGGGTCTGGGCTAGGACGGACACCAGGTTGGCCATGGTGGCGCTGAAGACCAGCATGGCCGCCTCCTTGCCCAGGAGGGCCGCGGCCTTCTCCTCCAGGGCCCGCACCGTGGGGTCGTCGCGGTAGTAGTCGTCCCCCACCCGGGCTTCCGCCATGGCCTTGCGCATGGCGGGGGTGGGGTGGGTCACCGTGTCGCTCCGGAGATCGATGGGCTTTTCCATGCCTTGAGCTTACCGCACACGGCCTGGTCCCCACAACGGGCAGTTGCCCGCAGGGGGTGCCCACGCCGCCGGCCGGCATCCGCCTGGCGCCGGCCGCCGGCCGCGAGCGGCCGTTCCTACGGTCCACCGCCCGAAGCACCCCTAGGGAGGCCTTTCGTGCCGGTTCGGCATCCGCCGGCTCTGGCGGCGTAGGGTCAGGCCCGACCGGCGGCCCGGCCCGGGGGCGTGGCGTTCGCAACGCCAACGGACCTGGTCCGTTGCCTTCCCCTGCCGCTCCTTCGATTTTTCGATTTTTCCGTGCTTCATTTTTTTCCAGGCCCATGGACCCTTCCCTCATCCTCACGAACCTCCTCAATCCGCCCATCCTCTTTTTCCTGTTGGGGATGGCGGCCACCTTGCTGGGCTCGGACCTGGACATTCCCCAACCCATCACCCGGGCCCTTTCCCTCTACCTCCTCTTCTCCATCGGCATGCACGGGGGGGTGGAACTCCACCGGAGCGGGTTTGAGCCGGCCGTCCTCCTTCCCCTGGGCATCGGGGTGGCGGCCAGCGTGGCCATTCCCCTGGGCGCCTTCGTCCTCCTCCGGCGCCGGCTGGGCGTGGAAGACGCCGCCGCCATCGCCGCCACCTACGGCTCCATCAGCGCCGTGACCTTCATCACCGCGGTGAACTTCCTGGAAGTGCAGGGGGTGAGGTTCGGAGGTCACATGGTGGCCGCCATGGCCCTCATGGAGTCGCCCCCCATCCTGGTGGCCGTCCTCCTGGCCCGGCGTCACGGGGTCTCGGCCAACGGCGAGGGGGCGGGAGATCTGCCCCTGGGCGCCCTGGTCCGGGAGGCGGCCCTGAACGGGCCGGTGTTCCTTCTTCTGGGCAGCCTCCTGGTGGGGCTGGTCACCGGCGAGCAGGGGTGGGCGGCGGTGGAGCCCTTCGCCTACGCCCCCTTCCGGGGGGTCCTGACCCTCTTCCTCCTGGACATGGGGATCATCGCCGCCCGGCGGCTGGATGCCCTCCGCGCTTCCGGAGCCTTCCTGGCCGCCTTCGCCGTGGGCTTCCCCCTCCTCAACGCCGCCCTGGCCATTGCCCTTTCGGCCCTGGCCGGCCTGGCGGTGGGCGACGCCCTCCTCTTGACCGTCCTTTTCGCCAGCGCCAGTTACATTGCCGTTCCCGCCGCCGTCCGGGTCGCTTTGCCCGGGGCCAACCCCAGCCTGTACCTTCCCATGTCGCTGGCCCTGACCTTCCCCTTCAACATTGCCCTGGGCATTCCCCTCTATTATGCCGTGATCGTGGCCTTGTGGAGCTGACCATGGAGAAGGTAAGCCGCATCGAGATCGTGGTGGATTCCCTGAACTCCGGCCGGGTGGTGGAACTCCTGGCCAAGCAGGGTCTCAAGGGGTACACCTTGATCCGCGGTGTGGCGGGCTCCGGAGAGCGGGGTCTCCAGCGGGGTGACGATCTCACCGAAGTGTCGAACAACACCTACATTTTGACCACCTGTCCCGCGGATAAGTTGGAGGCCTTTCTCGCCGCCCTCTGCCCCCTGCTGAGACGGGTGGGGGGGATCTGTCTGGTTTCCGAGGCCGTGCAGTACCGGGGGTGAAAACCTGACAGGGAGGGAGCTGACCGGGGCCCGGAAGCCGTAGGGCATGGAGCCGCGCATGACAGGGGTTGAAGGTCCAGGGAAGATGGGCGTGCCGGCGGGGCCGAAAGCCGGTTGACATCGGGCGGTGCAGGACTGCGCTCGAAAACCGAAGGAGGGTTTGTCCATGAGGAGTGACGCCGTTTGGCCTGTGCTGGCCTTCTTGGGATGGGTATTCCTCGTGCCGGCTCCCGCCGCTTCCCCTTGGCACCGGGCGGCGGCCGATGGCCGGCAGGCCGCGCCCCTGCCAAGCCCTTCCTCCCAGCCCTCCCCTCCGGCGGCTGCCGTTTTGGCCTGGCGCGATGCCCACGGTCCCCGCATCCTGGAGGCCTACGCCCGGCTCCTGGCCATCCCCAACGCGGCCGCCGACTCCGTCAACATCCGCCGCAATGCCGAGCATATCCGCAATGAACTGGACCGGCTGGGAGTGGCGGCCCGTCTCCTGGAACTGCCGGGAGCCAACCCCATCGTGTTCGGCGAACTCCGGGTGCCGGGGGCCGTCCGCACCTTGGGCCTCTACGCCCACTACGACGGCCAGCCCACCGACCCTGCTCATTGGACCCATCACCCCTGGGAGCCCACCCTTTACACCCGGGCCATGGAAGCGGGGGGCGTGCCCCGTCCCTTCCCGGCGGCGGGCGAGTCGGTAGATCCAGAATGGCGCCTCTACGCCCGCTCCGCCTCCGACGACAAGGCCCCCGTCGGGGCCATGCTGGCCGTGCTGGAGGCGTTGCAGGAACAGGGGATCCGCCCCACCTCGAACCTCCTCTTCTTCTTCGAGGGAGAAGAAGAAGACGGTTCGCCCAACCTGGGCCGGTTCCTGGAGGTCTATCGGCAGCTGGTCCAGGACGTGGACGCCTGGCTTCTTTTCGACGGGCCCGTGCACCAGAGCGGCCGCCCCCAGTTGAGCTTCGGGGTGCGGGGCATCACCGGCATGGAGATCACCGTCTACGGTCCTTTGCGGCCCCTTCACAGCGGCCACTACGGCAACTGGGCCCCCAACCCGGCCCAGATGCTGGCCCAGCTCCTGGCCTCCATGAAAGACGAGGAAGGCCGGGTGCTGGTGGAGGGGTTCTACGACACCGTGGAGCCCCTGAAAGAGGCGGAGAGGGCAGCCCTGGCCCGCCTGCCGGCCTACGACGCGGAACTCCGCCGCGAGCTGGGACTGGGGTGGACGGAAGGCGGGGGGGCCCCGTTGGCCGAACGTCTGCTCCTGCCGTCCCTCAACATCCGGGGGATCACCGCCGGGTACACCGGCGAGCTGACCCAGAACGTGATCCCCTCCACCGCCACCGCCAGCCTGGACATCCGGCTGGTGAAGGGCAACGACCCGGCCCACATGCGCCGCCTTGTGGAAGAGCATATCCGCAAGCAGGGTTATCACATCGTGCGGGAAGACCCCGACCTGGAAACCCGCCTCCGCCATCCCAGGATCGCCAAGGTGCGGGGCGAGGGAGGCTATCCCGCCGCCCGTTCCTCCATGGACACCCCCATCCTCCAGGAAGTGGTGGCCGCCGCCCGGCGGGCCGCCGGGGGAGCGGAGGTGGTCCTTTCGCCGGGGTCGGGGGGCTCCCTTCCCCTCTACCTCTTCACCGACGTCCTCGCCAAGCCCATCGTCATGGTTCCCATGGTGAACCACGACAACCGCCAGCACGCCCCCGACGAAAACCTCCGCATCGGGAACCTTTGGTACGGGATCGCCCTTTGCGCGGAAATCTTCCTCATGCCCCCCCCTGGCGGGCGGGAGGTCGGGCCCGGGCGGTAAGACCGGCGTTTTTCGGGGAGCCGCCCGGGCTTCTGCCACCCGCCGCCGGGCGGGAGGTCACGGCCGCACGGTGAGCAAGAACGGCTCGTTCCAGTCGGGCCAGCCCACGATGTCGCCCCGGAAACGGAGCCACCACACCACCTGGTTGTAGGGGGCCCCGAACGAGGGAGGGGCGTCGGGGGGGATCATCACCACCCCCTTCCGCCTGAGCCCCCGCTCCGGCGAAAGGACCAGGTTGGCCGCAAGGGCCTGCCGGTGCTCGAAGACGGTCCGGCGGTGGCGGGTCTGGTACTGGCCGTGGCCATGGACCACCCGCTCCTCGCACTCCAGGATCACCTCCAACAGCCGGAGTTCCGTGCGCTTGTAGGGCCGAAGGGCCACATGGAACCGGATCTCCTCGCCCCTCCGGAGGTCGGTGGTATCCAGATGGATGGCGGGCTCTCCCAGCTTTCCCCTCCCCAGCCTCCCCCAAGACCCCCGCACCAGAAGGACGAGCCCCCCAACCACCAGAAAGCCGAAGAGCCAGCGCTCCCCTTCCTGAAGGCTCCACCCCCGGCTGGCCCCCAGGACCAGGACCCCCACGAAGAACAGCCCGCTCAAGGTCAGCCACACTTCGGAAAGCCCCCGTTTGCGGGCTTCCAGCTCCTCCTTCTTCTGGGGCCGGGGCCCCAGGTCCACCCCCCGGGGCTCCCGGGCCCCCACGAGTTCCACCGGCAGGCGGGTCCGGACGTCGCCCCGGAGGAGGTAGCGGTCCAGACGTGCCTCCAGCTCCCACACCACCGAAAGGATCTTCCCCCGGTAGGACAGGGGCCCCCAGGGGGCCTCGAGGCGGAACGGATAGCTTCGCCGCGTTCCCTTGCGCCACTCGCCTTCCCCTTCCAGCCTCACCGACGCCCCCACGCCCCCGGTTCGGTTGCCCTTGCCTTCCGTGCGCCACCCCAGACGCACCTCCAGCTCCCGGAAGCTCACGTCCTCCAGCACCTCCACCTCCACCGTGCCCTCCACTTCGGCGCCCGCCACAAGGGTCAGGGCCGATTGCCGGTCGGTGGCCGCCCCTGCCCCTTCCCCGGTACCCGCCTCCACCTGTCCACCCGCCGGTCCGGTCTCCTCCAGAAAAGGCGAGGCCGCAGGCGGAGGGGGGGCCGGGGCCGCGCTCCCCGTCCCCTCCGGCCGCGAAAGGCGCAGCACCAGACGGACAGGCTCACCGCTTATCGGCATAGCGCCTCACCCGAGCCGGGCCTCGCCGCCGGCCGAAACGGACCCCGTTTCCCCCCGGACGAAACGCTCCACCTCACCGTAGATCCGCTCCAGCGTGGCGGGCGACGGAGGCCGCGTGCATCGAGACACCCCCAGGGTCACCAGGAAGTTGGCTGCCAACGACCACACCGCGCCGTGGACCCCCCAAGGGTGCGGCTCCACCACCAGGGTAAGGTACAAGACGCCGAGCCCCACCCCCAAGCCCCCCAGCACCCCCGCCCGGGTAAAAGGCCGCCGGACAGGGAAACACACCCCCACCACAGCCGGCAGCAGCTGAAGGGCTCCCGAGCCTGAAAGGGTGACCAGAATGACCAGAAAGGAGAAACTCTTCACCGACAGCAGGTAACCCACAGCCAGGAGCACCAGCACAAACCCCCGCCCTACCCGCAAGTAGTGGGCGTGGGAAGCCCCGGGGCGGATGGAACGTTCGTACAGATCCCGGGTCAGGACGGTCATGTTGGCGTGGAGGATGGAAGAGAGGGTGGACATGGCCGCCGCCGTGGCCCCGGCCAGGACGATCCCCGTGAGCCATGCCGGTGCAAACCGGAAAAGGAGTTCGGGGAACACCCGATCCGGGATGGCCAGGTCGGGCAGGACCACCGCCCCCCCCAGCCCCACCAGGGCCGCGGGAATATAGATGGTCATGAGGTAGAGGGGGGTGGTGGCCCCCAACCACTTCACGATCCGGCCGTCGGAGGCGGTGAAAAACCGGATCATCATGTGGGGCTGGAGCACGATCCCGAAGGACAGGGCCACCCCCATCCCCACCCACATCCCCGGCGTAAAGAACCCGTGGGGTCCGGGCAGCGTCAACAGGTCGGGTCTCTGGGCGGCCACGGTGCGCCAAAGCTCTCCGAACCCCCCGAACAGCCGATGGGCCAGGTACAGGGCGCCCCCCCACAGGGCCACATACATCCAGATGCCCTGGATGGCGTCCGTCCAGTACACGGCCCTGACCCCCCCCACCATGAGGTACCACGCCGTGATCCCCAAGAGGATGGCGGTGCCCACCTCGAAGGGGATCCGATCTCCCGAAGCCACGGCCACGATATAGCCCAACCCCTGCGCCTGGACCTGAATGTAGAGGAGGGTAAAGAGCACCGACACCACGGCCACTGCCGCCCGCACGGCCTCGGACTCGTAGAAGTCCGCCAGCATATCGGCAGGGGTTACATAGCCGAAACGCTTTCCCAGGGCCCAGATGCGGCTGCCCATCACGTAGGTGATGCCCCCCACCAGAACGGTCCAGGTGCCGGCGTCCCAGAACCCGATTCCGTGGGTGTAGTAGAAACCTCCTGAACCCAAGAAGGCGAAGGCCGAGTGGTAGGTGGCCACCACCGTAAGGTAGAGGATGGCGAAGCCGGCCTTGCGTCCGTAGAGGAGGAAGTCCTCCAGATCCACCTGCAGGCGGCGGCGGGCCAGCACCCCCAACAGAATGTTCAGCAGGAGGTAGAAAAATATGATGCCCGTGCTCACCACCCAGGTTTCCAAGGGACGCCCCCGCGCCGAGACGGAAAAGAGGAGGATGTGGGCGACAAAAAAAACGAGAGAACCCCTCAGAGCCGCCGTTTCATGGACCAGACGA
>JAUQOX010000131.1 GCA_030550695.1 Gemmatimonadota bacterium
AAGAGGAGAATACGGGAAGGGTGGTGGAGCTGTTGAAGCTGGCTGGGGACAACGCCGGTGCTCTGTTGCTGTTGGATCGGGAATTGGCCAAGAGATCGGACGAAGATCACTGATGGGTCGGTCCGCGAGGGCCTTCGACCCGGGTCGAAGGGCGAATCCTGGGGGTTCGGGCCGGGCGCAGGACCCGGAGGCGGCCGCCGGGGGGGGCGTGGCCTCCACGGCGGACCCGCCGAGGGGTACCCTCGGCGAAGCCGCCCTTTTCGCCCTCCTGACGCTCCTCCCTTGGGGGATCACGGGGTGCGGTGGGGGGCTCCCCCCTCTGAAAGAAGAAGAAGCGGCGAGGGTGGTGGAGGTTGCCGAGCCCGTGGCAGCCGCCCTCACCCGCTCGCTCCTGGGCCGGTTGGCGGCGGCCCTGGAAGAGGGCGGGCCGGCCCAAGCTGCGGAATTCTGCTCCCGGGAGGCCCTTCGCCTGACCGCACAGGTTCAGGATTCCGTGGGGGGAGGACTGGTCCTCAAACGGACCAGCTTCCGCTATCGGAATCCGGCCAATGCCCCGGACCCCGCCGAGGAAGAGGCGCTACGGTACTTCGAGGAAGGGATCCGGCGAGGTGCGGGCGCCCGCCCGGCCCACTACGTCCAGCGGTTCTCGGAAGACGAGTTTCGCTATTACAAGCCCCTCTTCGTGGCCGAGCTTTGCACGGGGTGTCATGGGCATCCTGAAACCTTCTCACCGGAACTCCGCCAAGTCCTGGCCGACCGGTACCCCGGGGATCTTGCCACCGGATATGAGGTGGGGCAGCTGCGAGGAGTGCTGAGAGTATCGGTACCGGCGGCGAGGATCAAACCCTGAGGTAAGCCCCACCCTCAGGGCCGGGGGCCGATCTCGGCCAGGAGCTGCCGAGCCCAGGCGGCTTCGGGAGACGGGGTCGGTCCCACCCCCTCGAGGAACCTGCGCAGGGCCTCCCGCGCCCGGGGAAGTTCCCCCCGGGCCAGGCGGAGCTGAGCCAGATTGTACCACGCCGTCGGCAGGGAGGGGGAGCGACGCACCGCCCTTTCCAGGTAGAGGAGCCCGGTGAGGGTGTCCCCCGCCATGATCCGAGACACTGCAAGATCCGTCAGGGCCAGGGGATGCTCCGGGTCGAGGATCAGGGCCTCTTCCCAGAGCCGCGGGGGCCAAAGGGTGTCTCCCCGTTCCCGCAGGATGTGCCCAAGGGTATAGAGGAGGTCGGGATCCCTGGGCCAACCAGCCGCATCCCACGGAGCGGCGAGGACAAGGGAGTAACGGGCTGCCACGTGGGCAACCGCCTGATGGCGGGTGAGACCGGCAAACTCGTTCCAGGGGGCCACGGCCAAGGCCCTGTCCAACGACCGCAGGGCCTCGCCCAGTTCGCCGCGCCGGAGCCATTCCTCTCCCAGTTTGTGATGCACCTTGGTGGAGGCAGGTGCGGCAGCAGCAGCCCATCGGAACAAGGAAAGATCGTCCTTCCAGGCACCCGTGTACCGGATGGTCTGGGCGGTGAGGGCGAGGAGGTAGGCGGCAACCGGGAGCCCCCAGATCCGGGGGTTCTTCCTGACCCCCCCGGCCAGCACCCACCCCCCCAACAAGCAGGCCGCAACGCTGGGGAGGTAGAGGAGTCGTTCGCCGAAAATCGTGCCCGACAAGACGAACACGTTGGCTGCCGGCAACAGGGCCAGAAAGTACCAAGAAACGGCCAGCTTCAGGAAGGGAAGGTGCATGGAGGAACCCTGGCCGTCGTCCTCGGCAAGGCCCACCGGTCCGTTGCGGCGGGGTCCGCCACGTCCTGGGAGCCGGGGCAAACCGCGGAACAACAGGGTTGCCAGGGCCAGGGCCAACAAGACCAGGGAAGCCCAGAGGCGGGTGTCCAGGGGGGAGCGGACCAGCGGAATGGCGTTGAAAGAGTAATCGGGGGACAGGGTGTGGGGGGCTACGAGCAGCCCAACCCCCTTTCCCAACACCACCGCCGCGGTGGCCATGCGGGTTACCAGGGGCGCCTCCACCAGAGGGTTGTCCAGGGGGGAGGTGGCCGGGACCCCCCAAGCCCCCACCACCGTCCAGCGGACGGCAAGATAAGCCGCCAAAACCAACCCGTAGGCCCCGTACAGCCAGGTCCCCCGCCTCCTCGCTTCCCCGTGGGGCGAAGCACCCGACCAAAGATCTTGCGCAGCCACCAGGAACGGTCCGGCCACCGCAACCTCCTTGGAGCACAGGCCGCCCAAGAAGGACAGGACCGGCACGAGAGTGCGCCCCCCCCCTCGCCTGGCAGCCCAGGGGTGGGTGAGCACCATGAGGAGGAGGAAGAACGAGGCCAGCAGGTCCTTCCTTCCGAAGACGGCCGCCGCCACCTCCACGTGGATGGGGTGGAGTGCAAAAAGGAGCGCCCCCAACCCTGAAGCCGTAGGTCCCAACCCCCACCGCCAGCCCAGGAGGTACACCATGGCCGAGACGGCTCCGTGGAGCAGGACATTGACGAGGTGGTAGCTCCACGGCTCCAGACCGGAAATTTGGTAGTTCAGGGCGAAGGTGGCCGTGGGAAGGGGTCGGTACACGTAGGTTTCCACCCCGCTGCCCGCCCACGCCGTGTTGCGGAAAATCTGGCCCAGGTGGGAAAGGGACCGGACGAAGGTGTTCTGGACGACCTCGGTGGCGTCGTCGAAGACCCAGCCGTAGCCCAAAGTCCGACCATAAAGGGCCAGGGCCGTGGCTGCAGCCAGGAGAGGCCAATATCCGTGCAGGGCGAAGGCGGGGCGCAGGCTGGTGGGGGACAGGGGGAGGGCCGGGTGCCCGGCACCGGAAGAGCCCACCCGGAACCCTCGCCGGCCCATGCCCACGGTTCCCCTCTCAGGGCCGGGGGAAAGGTCCAGCGGTTCCAGGGTGGGGAGGTGCCGGATCCTTGCAGCCGGGCCAGGAGGCGTGCTCGTGGCGGATGCGCCAACCCCCATCCTCTCCCCTGACCAGGACCCGGGTGGTGAAGATCCCGTCGCGAACGTGCGAGGCCGCCCGGGTGGTCACGATGGCCGTTTTCACGTCAAGAACTCGGACCTGGAGGATTTCCTCGCGGAAGCTCACCTCGGGGTTTTCCAGGAAGGGGCCCACGATTCCTTTGAAAAGCCTGGACCCGGCCATGAGGTCGGTGCAGCCCACGTAAAGAAACTTCGGGGAGTCTTCATAGAAGGCCAGGGCGGTGGCGGGGTCGTGGGCGTTCATGGCCGCCACCAGGGCACCTACCATCTGACGGACTTCAGCGGCCAAGGCTTCCTCTTCGGTGGGGCTCAGGGCCTCGACGGAGTCGGAGGCTCCCCCGCGGCCGCAGCCCACGACGGCCAGGGTCAGGGCGTAAAGGAAGAGAAGCGGAACGCCGTGTGGTTTCATGAGCCGAAAGTTAACACCCGTCCCGCCGGTGTCGGGACGGGTGCTTGGAGGGGACTGGCCCCCCGGTCCCCGTGGGACGGTTCCGGGGAGCCTTCGGCTGCCCCGTGGCTAGAACTGCCGGATCCGGGTCAGGGTGGCCCTCAGGACGCTCTCCACGTAGGCCGGGTTGTGGACCCCGAGACTACCGTCGGCGTAGATCATCTGGAAATTGGCAAAGGCCGCCGCCACGTCGGCCGGGAAGGTTCCCGTCCGGGCATAGTAGTCCGTGGGCCTCATGATCCCCACCCTACGCAATTCCACCACCAGCGAGTCCAAGCGCGCCTGCACCCGGGTCTGGAGGTTGTTCAGGTTGAAGTTCGTGATGTTGGCATGACAGTCCCGGCACCCCGCCACGTTGGGCGTCTCCACCCCTCCAAACTCATAGGTCATCTTGAAGGTGTGGCCACCGGCCTGTTCCCCGAAAGCCGGTCCCATATGGCACTGGGCGCAAGACTTGGCGGTCACGGTCTTCCGGCCGTGGGCTCCGGGACCCGTCACCACTCCGGTGCCCAGGGCGAAAGCCCCCACCCCGCTCAGGATGTTCCCTTGGGTGCTATAGTGCATTCCGTAGCGCGAGGTGGTGATGGTGACGTTCGGACCCCCCACGGTGGGCATGGGGTTCAGGGTCCGACCCTGGTGGCAACTGGCGCAGAGGTTTCCGTCGTCGCCGAAGTCGAAGGTCCCATGGGCCGTGTTCCACTTGAACCGCACCGGCGCGGTGACGGTAAGGGCCCAGTCCGCCTGGGTGAAGGTGGAGTGGATCTTATGGCAGGTGCGGCAGTTCACCGGAGCGGGATCCATCACGTTCGTGGCCGTGGCGATGGCTCCCGTGGCCACCGTCTCCAGGAACCCCTGGTGGGTATGACAGGGGGCGCAGGTCGTGGTGGAGCGCTCGAAGTTCCCACCCAGACGGTGGGTAGACTTCGCGTACTGCACCTCCCGCGCGAAGATGGCCATACTGTTGTTGTGACACTGTGTGCACGTCTCGGCGGCGTTGCGGCCCGGTGTCCCTGCCGGCCCCGGCGGGCCCTGCGGTCCGGCGGGCCCTTGGGGGCCCTGGGGGCCTTCCGGCCCAATGGGGCCCTCGCAGGCGCTCAAGAGGGGAACCAACAGCACGGCCGCCATCAAGCTGGTCAGGCTCCTGCGCATCCTTCTCCTCCTGCGGTGGGTTCCGGACCCGGAGGGTCAGCAACCCCGGTGACTGGTGAAGAGCGATCGCCAAAAACCTAGCGGCGGAACTAAATAACCGCAAAACGGAAATCCCGCCATCCGGCTACCAAGCCCCGGGGGGGATACCTCCCGAGGCCTGTCCCACCCGAGAGCAACAATTGCGCCAGGCCCGACCCCGGGGGAGGAGAGGGGCAGTTCCGGCGGGGGGAGTCGGGAAGGCCCGGAGGCAGGCTCGGGCGTCCGGGGCCGACGCCCCTTGTGCGGACCGGGGCCCGGCGGGTAAGACCGGCTGGGGGGAGGGCGGGCCCTTGCCCGGCCGGGTGCCCCCCTTCCACCCCTGCCGGGGACCCCCAGTCCCCCGAGGGAGATCCGCCGCTTGGGTCTTTTTGTCGCATGGGGGCTCCGACACTCCGGGGCGAGGTGACCCGCGTCCAGGGCGGGCGGGCGCATCGGTCGGTTCCATGGGCTGGGCGAAGGCGCATGGCGGCCTTGCCACTTTCCCCCAGACCCCCAGATTCTTTCCCCGACCTGAAAGGACTGCCATGGGCCCTAGTCACCTTCCCCGCTCAGCGGACGGCCGCCCCCCGTGTGCCTCCCCGTCGGCCCGTGGGCCCGGCAGGGGCCCCCGGCGGCACAAGGTTGGGTCGGCGCCTGGGGCTGGGCGACGGGAACCGGTACGGCGGGTCTCCCCGCTTCGGGCGCTGTTCCTCCTTGTGTGGCTCGCCTTGGCGGTGGCGATCCAACCCTTGCAAGCGTGGGGTACGGTAGAAAAGGCTCCTCCGGATGTGGGTGACCCGGCACGGGGGTCCGGAGGTCCGGCGGAGGTCATCCCCCCCTGGAGGCTGACCGTTCTCCCACGCCTGGGACTCCTCCTCCCGGCCCCGGAGCTCTACAGCATCTACAAGAACTTCGTCGGGGACGGACCCATCGAATGGACCTCCGGATCTTTGGGGAGAGCGCTGGTGGTGGGCCTGGCCCTGGAAGCCCAGTTCCCCGATGGAGGGGTCGCCCTCCGGGGCGAGGCCGCCCGGACCTTCCGGGGCTGGTTTCACGCCACTCACGGGGTGCGGATTCCCCGGATCCTGTGGGACCCGCCTCGTGTCGAGAACACGTTCTTCGATATCCCGGCCCACCTCACCTTTGCGGGTATTCAGGCGGTTTTGCCCCTACGCCTGGGCATGGAAGGGCTGCAACCCTACGTCCTGTTGGGGTTCTCCGGGAAGTGGTATGATTTCGGACCCCCTTCCCCGGACAATACCGTAGAAGCCATTCTCCCTACCGAGGGCTTCGTTCCCAGCGCCGACCTGGGAGCCGGACTGGCGGTCGGGTTGTGGGGCTTTTCGCTGGAGTTCCAGGTCCGCGACAACGTGAACCGATATTGGGGAAGGACCCAGCACGATCTCGTGCTCTCTGCCGCCTGGACCCAGCCGTTGACTCGGCTCCGCTAAGGCCGTGGGATCCCCCGCGGGCGCCGGGGGGACGGGCTCCGGCCCCCGAAGCCGCCAAGATGGGATCCGAAGCGGAGGGAGGCTCCCTTCTGGGAAGGCCCGTCGAGTGGGTCGTGGGGCCAAGTCCTAAGGCAAAGGGCGCCGATCCACGGCACGCCTGACGCCGCAGGCAGGGCAGCACACCAGGACCCGATCCCGGACGTAGCTTACGGAAGAGGGGAAGACTACCGGCAAGACGAGAAGGGTCCTCCCGCAACGGGGACACGGCGGTGGGGAGGATTCCTCGAGGCTTTGGCGGAGCCTTCGTTCCTCGTGTGGCGTGTAGTCCGGAGCCATGACCTCTTCTCTCGGGAAAAGCCTAGGCTTGGCGCGGCCTTTTCGAAAGTTTTCCCTTGACGCCGCATTCTGTGGAGTTTAGCGTAGCTTCGAACACGAGGGATTTGAGGAAAACGCACGTTTCCGTGCGGTTTTCTCCGGGTTGGAGCGTTTTCCTCGATCCCCCTGCGGTGTTGAAATCCTTCTGGGGCCGCGGTGTCGGCCCGGCCCTTCCTTGCCCACCCGTCGAGAGGAGCAGTCCCATGAACAAGTCCGAGCTCGTGGATACCCTGGCCAAGACCACCGGTATGACCAAGGCCGATGCGGGAGCCGCGGTGGACGCGCTCTTTGCGCCCAAGAACGGGATCATCGCCAAGGCGCTGAAGAAGGGGAACCGGATCCAGATCACCGGCTTCGGCACCTTCGAGACCAAGAAGCGTAAGGCTCGTACGGGCCGGAATCCCAGAACGGGTGAGAAGATCAAGATCGCAGCCAGCAAGGCCCCGGCCTTCCGCCCCGGCAAGGGCTTGAAGGAAGCTGTGAAGTAGACAGGGTATCCCACGGACTCCCTGCTCTTCCCCGTGGGGAGCAAGAGACCCACGGTAAGGGGGGAGCGCCTTGTGGGTAGCCTGCGGCGTCGGGGCATCCACAAGGGGACGGCTCCTCGGAAGGCGGATGAAGGGGTCTCACCTCTGGGGGGTGGGGCCCCTTCCCCTTTGGGGTTTTCCTGCGGAGGTTCCCCGAGGGCTAGGGGAAGGGGGAGAAGGGCGGGTCCGCCCTGTGCCGCGGTCAAAGTCCACCCGTACCGCTCGCCCCCGAATTGTGGTGCCGTTCAAGCTCCGGATGATGCGCTCGGCCAAAGCAGGCGGCACCTCCACCAAGGAAAAGTGGTCCCGAATCTCGATCTTCCCCACTTGGGAGCCCTCCACGCCTGCCTCGCCCGTAATGGCTCCCAACAGGTCCCCGGGACCGATGCCGTCCTTCTCTCCTACGGAGAGGAACAGCCGGACCCAGGCTCGGAGGGCTTCCCTCTCCCCCCCGCCGACCCCCAGACTCCCGAGATCTGCTTTTCCCGCAAGGTCCCCTTCCTGCGTCTTTCTTCGAAGAAGGGCCAAGGCCGCCGCCGCCACCTCGCCGGGAGCCCACGTTTCGAAGAGAGGTTCCAGAGCCAAGTAGAACGGGGAAAGGTCCTCTTCCCGGAGAGCCTTCTCCAACCGCTTCAGGGTCCGTTCGATTTCCCCCGCGATCCGCGCCGGCCGCCCCTCTGCCGCAGGGACGAGGCGGTAGCCCGCCCGCCGAGCCGTTTCCCGCAAGTGCGGGAGCTCCCTGGGCCGGACCAGGACCACCCCGACCGCCGGCGGAGCGTGCCGCCGATGGAGGGATTCGGGATCCGGCGGAACGGTCACGGAAACCGTGGAGACGACGACCCCGTCTTCGAGTTCTTCGAGCACTTCCCTGGCGTCGGCACAGTAGGCCGAAATCCAGACGGGACGATCCTCCTCTCCCGGGGCGCCGGATAGGAAGCCTCGCAAAGCCAAGGAGTCCGCCAGGTCCGCCCCTTCGTCGTCGCTGGACACGAAGAGGAGGACGTGTCTTGCCTCGTCACGGAGGGCCTCTTCCACCGTTGCCAGC
>JAUQOX010000132.1 GCA_030550695.1 Gemmatimonadota bacterium
CCGGGTCAGACCGATGTCTTCCACCAACCACCTTCCCCCCCCCCGACCGCACCAGGGTAAACGGGACCTCGGGGTAAGTCCTACCCCGGATCTTCATTTCCACGACTACCCTCCGGGTAGGGCGCTGCCGCCCCGGTACGGTGGCCTCGGAGACCACTCGGTAGTCCTCGTGGCGAAGGATCTGGGCGATGGCGTCCATGCGGAGTTCCACCTCCGGCCAGGTGAGACAGCGTTCGCCGAAGCCCAGCCAGTCTCCCACCTTCTGCAGGGCACAGAGGAACGGGTTCCCGGTCTCGGCGATGGGACCCCGCTCCGTTCCGAAGATCCGGGCCATGGACGTCAAGTCGCCGGCATTCACCGCCGACAGGAACCGCTCCACGGAAAGGAGGGGGGCCAATGCGGCCAGATCCTCGTCGGTGGCCACCTTCTTGGTGCTGCAGGCCCCTGCAAAGAGGAGGAACACTAACGCGGTCCGACGCATCATGGAGGTCCTCCGAGAGGGTACACCCCGTTTTCCCTGGGAGACTCGCACGTCCCTGCCCTCCCGTCAACCGGAAGACCCCTCATGGCTCTCCGCGGCAGGCCACCCAGGACCTGGCTCACCCGCTCGCCCCGGGCACCGGCGCCTCGGCCTCGAAGGTCAAGGCCAACCCGTCGGGGGTGGGCACGGCCCGGATCCGGGTCCCCTCCTCCACCCCCTTCTCCAGGAGGTAGAGGGCCAAAGGATCCTGGAGGAGCCGCTGGATGGCCCGTTTGAGGGGCCGGGCCCCGAAGGCCGGCTCGTAGCCCTCCCGGAGGAGGATCTCCTTGGCCTCGGGCGCCACCTCCAGGACGATGCCCAGATCCGCCGCCAGGCGGGCCACCCGATCCAGCTGGAGGTCCACGATCTTCCGGAGCTGTTCCTCGCCCAGGGGCCGGAAGAGGATGATATCGTCGATCCGGTTCAGGAACTCGGGACGGAAGGCCCGCCGGAGTTCCGCCAGCACCTGCCCCTGGATCTCCTCCCAAGAAAGGACGCCGAAGCGCTCCAGGATGTAGGCGCTCCCCAGGTTGGAAGTCATGATGATCACCGTGTTCCGGAAGTCCACGGTACGGCCCTGGGAGTCCGTCAGACGCCCGTCGTCCAGGATCTGGAGCAGCAGGTTGAACACTTCCGGGTGCGCCTTTTCGATCTCGTCGAAAAGGATCACGGCATGGGGCCGGCGGCGGACGGCCTCGGTGAGCTGCCCTCCCTCCTCGTAACCCACGTAGCCGGGCGGCGCCCCGATGAGCCGGGCCACGGCGTGCTTTTCCATATACTCCGACATGTCGATGCGCACCATGGCCCGCTCGTCGTCGAAGAGGAACTCGGCCAGGGCCCGGGCCGTTTCGGTTTTCCCCACCCCCGTGGGGCCCAGGAAGATGAACGACCCCACCGGACGGTTGGGATCCTGAAGGCCGGAACGGGCGCGGCGCACGGCCCGGCTCACCGCACCCACCGCTTCCTCCTGGCCCACCACCCGGCGGGCCAGCTGCTCCTCCAGGTGCACCAGGCGCTGGCGTTCCGAGGCCATCAGTCGGCTCACGGGGATGCCGGTCCATTCCGACACCACCCGGGCGATGTCGTCGGCATCCACCTCTTCCCGGAGGAACTTCCCTTCGGCCTGGAGCTCCGCCAAACGGGCCTCGGCTACCCTGAGGGCCTTTTCCAACTCAGGGATTTGGCCGTATTGGAGCTCGGCGGCCCGGTTGAGGTCCCCCCGACGGGTGGCCCGCTCGGCCTCCACTTTGAGTTCGTCCAGCTGCTCCTTCAGGGCCCGGATCCGGTTGATGGCCTCCTTTTCGGCTTGCCAGCGGGCTTTCATGGCCGCGCTCTTCTCCCGGAGCTCCGCCAGCTCCTCCTCGATCCCCCGCCGCCGTTCCCGGGCCCCCTCGTCGGTTTCCCGGGCCAGGGCCTGCCGCTCGATCTCCAGCTGCACGATGCGCCGCTCCACCTCGTCAATCTCTTTGGGCAGGGAGTCGATCTCGATGCGGAGCCGGCTGGCGGCCTCGTCCACCAGATCGATGGCCTTGTCGGGGAGGAACCGCCCCGAGATGTACCGATCCGAGAGACGGGCTGCGGCTATCAGGGCATCGTCCTTGATACGAACCCCGTGGTGAACCTCGTAGCGCTCTTTCAGACCCCGGAGGATCGCCACGGTATCCTCCACCGAGGGGGGAGCCACGAAAACGGGCTGGAAACGCCGCTCCAAGGCCGGGTCCTTCTCCACATGCTTGCGGTATTCGTCCAGGGTGGTCGCCCCCACCATGCGGAGTTCGCCCCGGGCCAACATGGGCTTGAGCATGTTGCCGGCATCCACCGCCCCTTCCGCCGCCCCGGCCCCCACGATGGTATGCATTTCGTCGATGAACACGATGTAGCGGCCTTCCCCCTGGGCGATCTCTTTGAGGACGGCCTTCATGCGCTCCTCGAACTCTCCCCGGTACTTGGAGCCCGCCACCATGGCGGAGATGTCCAGGGCCAGGAGCTTCTTGTTGGCCAACGAGGCCGGCACGTCGCCGGCCACGATCCTCTGGGCCAGGCCCTCCACGATCGCCGTCTTCCCCACCCCCGGCTCCCCGATGAGGACGGGGTTGTTCTTGGTGCGACGGGACAGCACCTGGATGACCCGGCGGATCTCCTCGTCCCGCCCGATGACGGGGTCCAGCTTGCCCAGCCGGGCCAGCTCCGTGAGATCGCGGCTGAAGCGGGCCAGGGCCTGGTACTTGTCTTCGGGGGTGGTGTCGGTGACCCGATGGCTCCCCCGCACCCCTTCCAGGGCCTGGAGCAGGCGGTCTCGATCCACCCCCATTTCCTTCAGAAGGGTTCCGGCGTCACCCTTTTCGTCCACCAACCCCAGCAGGAGGTGTTCGGTGGACACGTAGTCGTCGCCTAAGGCCCGGGCCTCCCGGTCGGCCTGATCCAGGGCCCGGCTGAGGTCCCGCGAAAGGGTCGGCTCGGCGCCTCCGCTGACCCTGGGACGGGAGTTCAGCGCCTCTTCCACCCGGCTTCGGAGCAAGGGGATGGCCAGGCCCACCTTCTGGAGGACCGGCACGACGATCCCTTCTTCCTGGGCCAGAAGGGCGTGGAGGAGATGGATCCCCTCGATCTGGGGATGGCCCCGACGCTGGGCTTCCTGGAACCCGGCCCTCAGGGCCTCGGCAGCTTTGACCGTAAACCGTTCAGGGTTGAGCATCCGTGTTCGTCTCCCCAAGCGTTCGACGGCGAAATGTCTGTCATTTTGGCATGATCGGACGGTCTTACCGCCCCCAAAAAGATACCCAACAAGACGGGCAGACCTGTCCTGGGCTTCCGCCTTGGGAGAAGGTTCAAGTTTCGGGCCAGGGAGGCTCTTGGGGATCGAACCTTCGGCCACCCACCACGGAGGGCCGACCTCCCCTTTTTCCGATTCCCTCTAGGGACGGCCCTCGAGCCCGCCCACGGGGATCTTCAGGAGGAAGCCGGCGGGGAGGACGGGATCCCCCTCGAGCCGGTTCAGGGCTCGAACCGCGGCCAGCCTGGAGCTGGCCCCTTCCCTTTGCAGGAGGGCGGAAAGGGACTCGGAACGGGGCACGGCCAAGATCTTGAGCCGGGCGGGAGACACCTGGAGATAACGGGCTTCGGTGAGGGGCCGGACGCTCCCTTGCGCCGCCCTGAGAACCCCCTGGCGCCCGTCCCACGCAGAAGCCACCGCATAGGCCACCACCAGGAGCCGCGCCCCCCGATGCTCCACGGCCACGACCTCCCCCTCCAAGGTCCGTTCGGCGGTGGTGGCCCGGAAACGTGCCCGGGCCGAGGGCAGACCGTTGAGAGACCCCTCGGCAATGGCCCCCCCCACCATGCCCTCCCTCCCCAGGAACGCCGCCACCGCCGCCCGGGGAGACGACTCCCTGGCCAGGGTCACCAGAAGGAGGGCGTCTTGCTGGGGGCTCAGGGCTTGGACGGCTCGTTTGGCGTTGGCCGTGCGCCACCCCTCGGGAAAATCCACGGAGAAAGCCAGGTCAGGGTGGTGAAAGGTGCGCCCCTCGAAGAACCCCTCCCGGGGGTTGTCGCCGAAGACCAACCCCTCCAGGCGCCGCAGGAACTCCTCCCGGCCCACCAAGGGAGGGGTCTGGGGGACCGGGGTGCGGGCTGCAAGATCCAGAATCAACTTCTCCCGGTTCTCCGGATTGGGGTGGGTGGCCAGCCACTCGGGGCCCCGGGGACCCGCTCCCTCCGACGTCACGCGGCTGAGCATTTCCATGACCCCCGCCAGGCGGGCCGGGTCGTAGCCCAGCCGAGCCATGTACCGTACCCCCAGGGCATCGGCCTGTCGCTCGTCGTCCCGGCTGAACTTGAGGAACAGGAGTTCCAGGGAGGTCGAGGCCAGACCCACATAGGGTTGAAGCTCCGGGGCCAGGATCATCCCCACCCCCAGGCCCAACTGGGCCAACTGGGCCCGGCTGATCCGACTGACCGAGTGGCGCGCCGTGACGTGGCCGATCTCGTGGCCCAGAACACCCACCAGCTCGGCCTCCGAGTCCAGATAGGCCAGGATTCCCCGGGTCACGTAGATGTAGCCCCCCGGGAGGGCGAAGGCGTTGATCAGGGGATCGTCCAGCACCCGGAAGGTCCAGGGGAGATGGGGACGTTCGCTCGCCTGGGCCAGACGAGCCCCCAGATCCTTCACATAGTTCTGGAGGTCTTCGTCGGGGTAAAGCCCCATCTCGGCCACGATGTCCCGGTCGGCGTCCCTCCCCAATTGGATCTCCTGGGCCTCCGTCATGAGGACGAACTGCCGACCCCCCGTGGCGGGGTTGACCGTGCAGGCCAAGGCCTGGACCGCGAGAACCCCCGCGGCCGCCCTGCCCAGCAGGCTTCTTGTCCGCCTACCCACCGGCATGGAGTTCCTACCTCACCCGGGAGAAACGTCTAGAGGCCGGGCCCCAGGAGAAGGGCGTTGGCATAAAGCTGGAATCCGCTGTACCAGAAGAGCCGGAACAGGGGATCCTCGGCAAAGAGGATCACCTTCCCTCGGCCCAGGGTCCGGTACGCCAGCCAGGTGCTCTGCTCCAGGCGCTGGAGCCCTTTGTCGAAGATGACCCCCCCGATCTTCTGGCCGCCCTTGGGGAAGTACACCACCGACTCGAAGGTCGTGGCGGGCTCGAAAGACCTCCCCCTGGTGAGGACGAACATCTCCCCGTCCAGACCGTCGGCCCCGGCCCCCGCCGACAGGGGATGGCTCCGGTCCAGCTTGACCTTGAGGATGGTGCCGGGGATGTTCTCCTCCCAGCGATCCCTCCGCCGTTCCTCACGGCTCCTCAGGGCCCTGGCCAGGAGTTCCTGCCCCTTGGGCTGTTCCTCTTCGGCGCGACGCTCCTTCACCTCGGCAAAGGCCGAGCCTATGCCCACGGCGCTGCTCCCCACAGCCACCAGAGTCCCTCCCGCCCGCACCCAGGCACTCAAGGCCTGGTTCTGCTGATCGGACAAGCGTCCCGCCGCTTCCGTCAGGATCAGGACATCGTAGTCCTCCATGCCTTCCCCCACCGCCGAGGCGGGGAGGGCATCGAAGGGGAGGTCCAGGAAGTGTTCCAGGAAAAACCAGTGGGTTCCCCCACCCCCTGTGGCACCCACCAGGCCCACTTTGGGGAGCCGAATCCGGGCGGCGCTACCCGTCCCCAGGTCCAGTCCGGTCTCCGTCATGGCCGACGAGACCGGGATGAGGTAGGGGGCCAGGCCGGCGTCTTGGAGTTTCCGGTCCAAGTCCGGGTTCCCTTCCCGGGGGAAGAAGAAGGTTCCCAGAGGATAGAGGGTTCCGGCCACCCGGAAGGTGTCCGGCTGGGCCCGGACCCGCCCGCCGGCCTTGAGAAACCGCACCAGCGGGGGCATCACCTCGAAGCGAGGCAACATCAGGTAACCGTAGGGAAGCGGGCCGGAGGGGAGGGACGCCGCCGGCGGGGAGGGCCGCTGGAAGGGCTCGAAGCGGGCCGAGACGGCGCCCGTGAGGGTGTGGGCCTCGACTCCGTAGGCGTAAGCCAACGACCACGCCGTAATGTCGTAACTGGACTCGGCGTCCAGCAGCTGATCGGGCTGGAGGAGCGCCGCCGCCAAACGCCCCCGAGGCTGCCGGACCGGTACCCGGATCGTGCCCTCGGGGAAGGAGCGTCGGGAAGCGTAGCCGGGATGGGGCTCGGCCTGGGCCTGAAAAGGCTGGGCCGCCCGCTCCACCCGAATCCCTTGGCGCGCCAGATGGTCCAGGAGGGCATGGAGGCGGGAGGGGTCCTGACCCGGCACCAACAGGATGTCGCGGATCCCCTCGTCCACCTTCCGGAAGAACTCCGCGAACCCCGTGAGGAGGTCGGTCCGCCCGGCGGCGGCAGTCCGGATGGTGGCCTTGCTGGCCACCCAGTGGCGCTCCGCTCGATCCTTCAAGGTGAGAAGGCTTCCGTCCTGGCGCTCCACCACCAGCCCGGCGCTCCCGCCCCCCGCCATTTCGTAGGTCATCCCGATGGCCCCGAAGAGGGATGGCCAGGAGTCACCGTAGCCCGGGTAGAAGAGGTCGAACCCTTGGGCCGTGTAATAGAGCCACCCCCGTTCGTTGAAGGCAGCCGCGTTCCCTGCTCCGATCCGCTCCGCCCATTCCAGGATGTGGGACGGATAAAGGGGGTTGATGGGTTTGGCGGGAGGGAAGAAAAAGTAGGTGGCATCGTAACCCATCTCGTGGAGATCCGCATGAATCTGGGGGTTCCAACGGTCCCAGGTCGCCAGTCGCTGCTGGGTCTCCTTCTGGGTGGCCCAGGCCCAGTCCCGATTCAGATCGAAGCCGTAGTGGTTCGTCCGGCCCCCGGACACCTGGTGCTCCTGGGTGCGGGGATTGGGGTTGGGAGTGCGGCCTCGCAGCCGCCGGTATTCGTTGACATAGAGGTCCCGCCCGTCCGGGTTGAGGACGGGATCGATGACCACCAGGACGGAGTCCAGTACCCAGGCCACGTCGGGAGCTCCCCTGGCCAAATCGTAGGCGGTCCATAGGGCCGCCTCGGGCGAGGAAGCCTCGTTGCCGTGGACCCCATAGGACAGGTAGACCACGGCGGGGTTCGTGCGGATAATCTCCCGGGCACGGGCCTCGGAAGTCTCCGGCAGAGTCAGCTCGCGGTTTTTGGCCAGGATCTCCTCCAGCCTGGCCCGGTGGGCCGGAGAGGCGATGAGCACCTGGAGGAGTGGCCGGCCCTGGTAGGTCTCCCCGTACGGATGGACGGAAACCAGGGGGCTGGCCTCGGCCAGACGGTAGAAGTAGTGCACGATCCCCGCCACCGGCGTGAATTGCTCGCCCAGATCGTACCCCAGGACCTGGGCCGGCGAAGGGATCTCCTGGGCAGACGCAGCCGCCGACGAACACCACAAGGCCCCCACCAGGAGGCCGACACGGACGAACCGCTGGGACGTGCTCATAGACCTCGACGGTTGAAAGGTTTCGGACAGGAGCGGCCAAGTTAGAACCGCGCCCGGAGGGGGGGCAAGGGCAGGGGTGGCCACCCTGGCCGAACCCCCGTTCGCGGCCCCTTCCCTTCCGGCCCAGGGGGAGGGGGAGGCGGGAGCCCCGGCGGGCCCGCCTTCGGCCTCCTCTCCCCCCCTCTGCCGTCTGCTCCGGCACGGTAGAACCAGAAGGCCCGCCTGCCTGACTCGTTGACTCCCCCCCCGGGTCGGGCGAGTTTTGACCCGGGATTCTTCAGATCCGGAACCCTTTTCCTTGCCGCTACGGCGTGACTCG
>JAUQOX010000133.1 GCA_030550695.1 Gemmatimonadota bacterium
GACCGTGAGGTCTTGGGTGAGTTCTGACGGCCTTCGGCCAGGAGCCGTACCGGCCGGAAAGGGAAGGTGAGAGCCAGGGCCCCTCCGCGGCAGAGCCAAGCGGGATGACCATGGTCGAGAATCTTGGGGACGAGGGCAGCCGCTCCGAGGGCCCGCCCCCTTTCCCGGAAGCTTCCCCACCCTCGGCCTCCGGACCACCGGAGGCCGTCCTGCCTGGATCCGGGCCCACCCCCGATCCCGACACCTGGCTCAAGACCATCCTTCACCACAGCAGCAACGTCTTCTTTGCCCACACCCCTGACAACCTCTTGGTCTATGTGAGTCCCCAGATCAAGGAGGTCCTGGGTTATGCACCCGAGGACGCCCGCGTTCCGTGGACGGAACTGTTGACCCAGCATCCCGCAAACCAGGAGGGCGTTCGCAGAACCCAGGAGGCCGTTCGGACCGGCAGACCTCCGCCCCCCTACGAACTCGAGCTGCGTCACAAGGACGGAAGGTCCGTTTGGGTGGAGGTCCGGGAAGCCCCGGTGGTTTCCCGCGGAGAGACGGTAGCGGTGGTGGGGGCGTGGGTGGACATTACGGAGCGCAAGCAGGCCGAAGCTGCTCTGCGGGCCTCTCAAGAGCAACTTCAGCTCCAGCAGCGCATCGAAGCGCTGGGTCGCCTTTCCGGCGGAGTGGCCCACGACCTGAACAACCTCCTCTCCCCCATCCTGGGTTACGCCGAACTCCTCCTGGAAGACCTGGGTCCCGGCGACCAACGGAGGGAGGCGGCGGAGCAGATCCTGGAAGCTGCCCAGCGCGCCCGGGATCTGGTCCGGCAGCTTCTGGCTTTCAGCCGCCGCCAGACCCTGGAATTCCGACCCTTGGACTTGGGACAGGTCGTGAGGGAGTTCGGGAAACTCCTCCGGCGGACCATTCCGGAGAACGTCCAGATCGAGATGGACCTGGCTCCCGACCTTCCCACCATTCTCGCCGACGTGGGCCAACTGGAGCAGGTGATCCTGAATCTGGCGGTGAACGCCAGGGACGCCATGCCCGAGGGCGGTTCCCTCATCTTCCGGACCCGCCTGGTGCATATCACTCCCGAAGAGGCCCAGGCCACACCGGGGATGCGCCCGGGCGCGTTCGTACTCCTGTCCGTTTCCGACACGGGCCACGGCATGGATCCCGCGACCCGGCAGAGGATCTTCGAGCCCTTCTTCACCACCAAGGAGTTGGGCAAAGGCACCGGTTTGGGACTGGCCACGGTCTACGGGATCATCAAGCAGCACGGCGGAGGAATTTGGGTGGACAGCGAGGTGGGGATGGGTACAACCTTCCGGTGCTATTTTCCTGTAGTCGGTGGGCAGCTCGCCCCCCTCCACCCCCCAAGCCCATCCACCACCCCTCCTCCGACCCTCGGCGGCACCGAAACCGTCATGGTCGTGGAAGACGAGCCTCTGGTGCGACGGCTGGCCGTGCGCTTCCTCAGAAGACTGGGCTACCACACCCTGGAGGCTGCCTCGGGCGAGGAATGTCTGGCCCTCCTGGACGGCTATTCGGGCCCCCTTCATCTCCTCCTCACCGACCTGGTCCTCCCCGGGATGAACGGGAGAGCCCTGGCGGCCGAAGTGCAAAACCGGTTTCGGCAGGTGCGCACCCTCTTCATGTCGGGTTATGCCTCCCATGTGCTCAATCGCCAGGGAGTCCTGGAGGAAGGGATCGCCTACCTGGCGAAACCGTTTGCCTTCCATACCCTTGCGGCCAAGGTCCGCGAGGTCCTGGACCGTCCGTGAACCCGCCGCATCCGGCCTCCCTCTCAAGCCTTTTTGTTCCCCTTCCGATACTAGAACCGGAGGGGCAACCTCCGGGAGTTTCGCCTTTCATGGGAGAGAACGAGAGCCATGACCGCAACCGACCTGCTCGCATCCGGCAGCCGCACCCTGACGGCTCGGGGGGGGAAGTACTTGACCTTCTTCCTGGACCGTGAGGAATACGGCATCCCCATTCTCACCGTCCGGGAAATCATCGGGCTCCTGCCGGTCACCCCGGTTCCCAAGGCTCCGCCGTATGTCAAAGGGGTGATCAACCTCCGGGGGAAGGTCATCCCCGTGGTGGACCTCAAACTCAAGTTCGACATGGAGCCCATCCGGGCAACCGATGAAACCTGCATCATCGTGGTCCAGACGGCGGGAGCCGAGCTGGGCGTCATGGTGGACAAGGTCTCGGAGGTCTTGGATATCCCCGAAGGGGAGATCGTTGATGCCCCCAGTCTAGGCGCAGAAATCCCGACGGACTGCATCCTGGGGATCGGAAAGTCCCAGGGGCGGGTCACCTTGCTTTTGGACATCGAAAAGGTGTTCCCTGCGGCGCACCTGGATGAGATGGCCGCCTGACAGGAGGCCGATCCCTGACGGGTAGATCCCCAAGCAGGAAGGCGTCTTGCCGGCGCTCGCCCCCCCCGGGCCCGGCGGGTCAACCCTTTGCCGGGCGGACAAGTCATCGGCCTCCGAAGGGTCTGACCCCGAGTTCATCTGGAACGAGCACCATCTCCAGGATACCGAAGGAAGCATGAGCGAGTCTCCGTCGATTCTTGACACACCCTGTGACGATCTGGACGCGGTGTTCGGAAAGATTCGGGCCCTCATGCACAACCTTTCCGGCGTCCACCTGTCGGATTCGAAGAAGGAGCTCGTCCGGGCCCGCATCGGCAAGCGCCTGCGTGCCTTGGGGTGCCGGGGTTTCCGGCAATACCTGGAATTTGTGGTGGGCCCGCAAGGCGGGGAGGAACTGGCTCACATGGTGGATCTCCTCACCACAAATCAGACCTCCTTCTTCCGGGAACCGGCTCACTTCCACTTCCTGAAGAACGAGGTTCTGCCCCGCCTACGTTCCTCCCCCCGTGTCTTCAGGATGTGGAGTGCCGGGTGTGCCAGCGGGGAAGAGCCTTACTCCCTGGCCATCCTTCTCCTGGAAGAGATCCCCGGTGTCCTCAGGAAGGATGTGAAAATCCTCGCTACCGACCTGAGCCGCCGCGCCTTGGCGCAGGCCAGGGCAGGCGTCTATGAGGAAAGCCAGCTCCGCCAGGTACCGCCGTCCCTTCGAAGCCGGTATTTCACCCCTCTCTCCTCCGGCCCCGAAGGAAAGCGGCGTTATCGGGTGAACGCAGAAGTTCGGGCCATGGTGCGCATAGCCTGGATGAACCTCATGGACCCCTGGCCCATGAGGGGACCTTTCGACGTGATCTTCTGCCGGAATGTCATGATCTACTTCGACCGGATTACCCGGGAGCGGCTGGTGCAGAGGTTCTCCAACCATCTCAGGCCCGGGGGATACTTGATGGTAGGGCATTCGGAAAGCCTCAGCGGCCTCCGCCACGATCTCCACTACGTCCAAGCAGCCGTGTACCGGAAATGAGTTTCGTGGCCGCCGACCAGACGCGCCGCCAGGTGGTGGGAGTTGCCGAGCTGAAGGTCTCGGCCCGGCCCGGGGACCTTCTGGTCACCTATGCCCTGGGGAGCTGTCTGGGCGTGGCCGTCTGGGATCCAACGGTCAAGGTGGGCGGATTGCTCCACTGTATGCTTCCCTCGGGCTCGGAACATGAAGAACTGGCTTCGAGACAGCCAGCCCGTTTCGTGGATACCGGGGTAGTGGCCCTGTTCCAGGAAGCCTACCGCTTGGGGGCACGCAAGGAGCGGATGCTGGTCAAAGTGGCCGGCGGTGCCAGCGTAATCCAGCAGGGCCAAGCTGACAGCTTCCAGATCGGAAAGCGGAACATCCTGGCCCTCCGGAAGCTCTTGTGGAAGAACGGGGTGTTCATCCACCGCGAGGATCTGGGAGGCCACTGGCCTCGCACCATGAGCTTGGATGTGGGCACCGGTGAGGTCCGCATCCGTTGCAACGGCTCGGAGTATGTCCTCTGACCCCTGGGGGGATTCGAGGAGCAGGAGGCAACGAAAACATGGCGCTCAACGTCCTGGTCGTCGATGACAGCTCAGTCATGCGGGCCATGCTCATCCGCACCCTGCGGATGACCGGCCTTCCCCTGGGAGAGATCCACCAAGCTGCCCACGGTGCGGAGGCCCTCCAAATCCTGGACCGGCATTGGGTGGACCTGGCTCTGGTGGACATCAACATGCCGGTGATGAACGGTGAAGAGTTCATCGACCGGGTAAGAGACACCCCCGAACTCCGCGACCTTGCCATCATCGTGGTATCCACCGAAAGCAGCCAGACCCGCATATCCAAGATCCAGCGCCGGGGCGCCCGTTTTGTCCATAAGCCCTTCACGCCGGAAATGCTACGGGATCAGGTCATGGCCATGACAGGAGTCTCCTATGCGCAACCCTCTGGCAGCGGAACTGGCCTCGGCGGCCATCGCGACCTTTGAGCAGTTGGCCTTCTTGCCGGCTGAGGTCCTGGAAGACCCCGACGAGCCGGACGGCCAGGTGACGGCCTCCTGCCGTGTCCGGTTCCGGGGCCCCGCCTCGGGCGCTCTGGAAATGGAAGTGGCGGGAGATTTCCTGGGTGAGCTGGCCGCCAACATGTTGGGCCTGGAGGGCGAACCGGGCGAGACGGAACGTCGAGATGCCCTGGGCGAAATCACCAACGTCATCTGCGGCAACGTGCTTCCCCATCTCGGCGGCCCCACCGCCGTTTTCGACCTCTCTCCCCCGGAGGTGTTCCCCCACCCCCTCCCGCCGTGTGCCAGACCCGACGGCCGACTGGCTTACTTGGCGCTGGCGGTGGGGGGCGGCCGAGCGGCGATCAGGTTGCGGGTATACGGATGAACTTCGGGGAAGGAGCCGAGCAGCCATGATCCGCGTTTTGGTGGTGGACGATTCCGCCCTCGTTCGCCGGATTCTCAGCGAGGAGCTGTCGCGCTTCCCGGACATCCAAGTGGTGGGGACCGCCGCCGACCCTTACATCGCCCGGGACAAGATCCAGGAGCTCAGGCCTGACGTCCTGACCTTGGACGTGGAGATGCCCAGGATGGACGGCCTCTCCTTTCTGGCCAAGCTCATGAAGCACTACCCCCTGCCCGTGGTGGTGGTGAGCTCTCTGACCCCCGAAAACAGCGAGAATGCCCTGCAAGCCCTCCGCCTGGGCGCCGTGGAGGTGATCCCCAAGCCCGGTTCCCAATTCACCGTGCCCGACGTGGGCCGGCGGTTGGTCCGGGCCATCCGGGCCGCCGCAGTAGCCAAGGTGAGAAGGGTGGACGAGGCAGACTCCCCCTCCCCCCCTCCTCCCCTCCCCGGCGGTCTGGAAACCACCCACAAGGTGCTGGCCATCGGAGCCTCCACCGGCGGCACCCAAGCCATCGAGAAGATCCTTCGGGCTCTGCCGGCCAACACCCCCGGCACCGCCATCGTGCAGCACATGCCTCCCGGATTCACCGCCTCCTTCGCGGAGCGCCTGGACCGGGTGTGCGCCATGACCGTCAGGGAAGCCCGGGACGGAGATCTTCTCACGCCGGGTCTCGCCCTGGTGGCACCCGGAGGCTTTCACCTCCAGGTGCAGCGGTGCGGGGCCCGCTACCGCGCCGAGGTGCGGAACGGCCCGCCGGTGAATCGGCACAAACCCTCGGTGGATGTCCTCTTCCGGTCCTTGGCCGCCAGCGCCGGCCCCAACGCGGTGGCCGTGATCCTCACGGGTATGGGGTCCGACGGAGCCAAAGGGATGGCCGAACTCCACGAAGCCGGGGCCCGGACCATCGCCCAGGACGAGGACACCTCGGTGGTCTTCGGCATGCCCAAGGTGGCGATCGAAATAGGGGCTGTCGACGAGATCCTGCCTTTGGAGCGGATCCCCCAGGGGATCGTGCGAGCCTTCCAGGAGAAGAGCCGTGTGCCCGTCCCGGTCTCGGGCTGAAGCGGAACTGCCCCCGAGCCCCGTCCTCAAGACCCGGGCCTTACCGGCCGATCCTACGCTCCGGGCCCTTCGGTTCACCACCATGGGCCCTCCGGACCCCGTCCCGCTGCCGTTCTGAGCCTGTGCAGGAGGAGGCAAGCCGTGGAGGTCTTCGACGTCGACATGGAGTTCCTGAGGAGACTGGGGTCCGTGCGCCGGGCGGCCGCAGAGCTGGCGGAAGGAGACGGGGAAGCTCGGGAACGTCTGCAGGAGGCGCTACGCCAGGCGCAGGCCCGCGTCCCCGACCGGGCGTCTCCCACGGCCCGTCTCCTCCGGCTCTGCGAAGAGGCGGCATCCGCCCTTTCCTCCGGCGACCTGAAAGAAGCTTCCCCTTTGGGGCAGGCGTTCGAGGCGGCCCTGAGCCAGATGGAGGAGAGTGCCTTCCTCCCCGCTCCCCAGGGCGACGCCCTCGCGGCCGACGCGGCGCGACGGCTTCTGGAAGCCTGGGGACGCGCCCCGTCGGAGTGGGACGCCCTCGCCAACAGGAGAGCCCCCGACGAAGGGGAGAACTCGGCCTCCTCCCCCACCTTGGATGACCTGGCGGCCCTCCTGATCCAGATCCGCCCCGGCGAGAAGAGGGACGTGATCCGCCTGCTCCGGACGGCCGAGGCAGTCCGCCCCCAGGCTGACCCCCGGGGCGAGGTGGAGGCTCTCCTGCGGGAGATCTGCCGCCGGCTCGAAGGGGTGGCAGGGTCGCGGCGGGTTTCCAAAGCTGCCAGGAAAGGGGCCGTAGAAGAGGTATCCAGGCTCCTGGAGCAGGCCCTCCTCCTGCAGGAGGAAGCCGAGGCCCTGGCCGTGCCCCAGGAGCCGGAGGCGTGGCGGGATGCTGCGGACCCCCTGCCCCAAGCACCGTCGGTGCCCCTCCCTGTGCCGGAGGAGCCGAAGCCGTCGGGGGAAGGGAAAGGGGAACCGCCCCCCCTCCGGGGGCCCCAGCCGGAAGAAGGCACCCGGCCGTCCCCGCCCACCGTGGCCTGCCTCGAATCCGAACCCATGCCCGGGGGCATGGACTTGGATCTGGTCCGGGACTTCTTGGTGGAAGCGGGCGAGTACCTGGATCAAGCCGAGGACGCCCTCCTGGCCCTGGAGGCGGATCCCCAGGATCGGGAGGCCGTCAACGTGGTGTTCCGGGCCTTCCACACCATCAAGGGGGTATCGGCGTTTTTGGAGCTCCAGCGGATCTCCGACCTGGCCCACCACGCCGAGAGCCTCCTGAGCCAGGTGCGCGACGGCCGGCTCCCGTACGGCCCCTCCGTGGCGGAGCTCTCCTTGCGGGCCATGGACGGCCTCAAGGGCCTGTTGCGCAGCGTGGAGGAGGGCCTTTCCACGGGGGTCCTGGTTCTTCCCCCCGGCCTCGGCCCTCTCCTCCAGTCCCTCTCGGACCCGGAGCTGCCCGATCGGCTGCGCCGTGGCGGCGATCCAGGCATCGGGGTCGGAACACCCCGGTCCAGCCGCGAAGATAGCGGCATCCGGTCACCCGAAGGGGAGGATGAAGGGGAGCTCGCCGACTCACGGGCCGGAAGCGGTCAGGGAGGGGTCACCGGAAGCTTCATTCGGGTCCGCACCGACCGCCTGGACAGGCTCGTGGACATGGTGGGGGAGCTGGTCATCGCCCATTCCATGCTGGCCCAGGATCCCCTCATCCTCCGGGACAGGGGCCCCCTGAGCCGAAAGGTGGACCATGCGGCCAAGATCCTCCGGGAACTGCAGGATCTCAGCACCTCCCTCCGCATGGTGCCTTTGAAACCTGCTTTCCGCAAGGCCGCCCGTACCGTGCGGGACCTCAGCCGCAAGATGGGAAAACCCGTGGTCCTGATCACGGAAGGGGAGGACACGGAGATCGACCGGACGATGGTGGATGTGCTGGCCGATCCG
>JAUQOX010000134.1 GCA_030550695.1 Gemmatimonadota bacterium
ATAACGGGTCCGCGACATTTGAAGCTCCAAGGCCTGCAAAGCTTGGAGGGCCGAAGGCTCCTCTCCCCCGGCCACCACCCCGTAGAAGGGTGCCCCGGTGGCCAGGGTTCCCGCCACCGGCAGGTCATAGCCGTCTCCCCAAAGACTCCCCACTTCCCGGGCCCTGGCTCCGAAGACCTCGCTTCCCTCCGGGGACGACAGGAAGCCTCGGCTGAGATGGGGCCACCAGGAGCGGGCGTGGCGCCCCAACCCCTCCCGGACCCCCCTCAAACAGGCGGCTACCCCGTCCTCCCCCCTCTCCAAGGAGCCCCGATGGGGAAAGACAAACCGAAGCCAGAACCCCCAGAAGGGATCGGCAAGACCATAGCGCCGGCTTCGGCTGGAGGCCGGGGCGTCCAGGGAGCGCCGTCCCTCCACCAGCCCCAGCTCCTGCAGCCGTTTCAGGTAGGGGCCCGCTAGGCCGCTCCCCCCCCCGGGATCCACCCCTTTGCGGATCCCCCCCCACCACACTTCGCCCTGCGCCATGGCGGCCAGGACCGCCAGGTAGCGGGCAGGCCGCTGGACCAGACGCTCCAACAGGAGAAGAGGGGCATCCCAGAGCGCTCCTTCCCGCCTCAGCACCAACCGCCGGAGGTTCTCCTCCAAAGGGGCTTCCGGATCCAGGTGGATCAGCGCCGCAGGCGTTCCGCCGAAGACGGTGTAGGCCTGGAGACGGTCCAGGGCCGTCTTGCCGGGGAGGAAGGGCTCCGCGGCCCGGAAGCACAGAGGCCCCAGCCGGAGGGGTTCGGCTCCGAACTCCTCCTCCACCCCCAACGGGCCCGGCGTGGGGGCCAGCAGGACCACGTGGAGGGGCTTTCCCAAGCGGCGGGCCTCCCGAAGGGCCGCCCTGAGGGCCGGTCCCACCCCCGAGGGGGTCTCCACCCAGCGATGGGCATCGTCCACCACCAGGATCCACCCCCGCCCCAGGGGGAGGCCCCTCACGAAGGGTTCGAGGATCCGGCTCCACTGGGCCGCTTCCCCGGACCTCTGCTCACCCCGCCACCCTTCCGCCGCCCGTGGAACGACTCCCTCCCCCCCCGTCCCTTCACCTCGCACCTGGCGCAGGCTCTCCGCCAGGGCTTCCCGCTGGAAGGGAGGAGGCAGGGGGGGCACCCGGTGGTACACCCTGGGAAGCTGGCCCAGGGCTTCCAACACCAGGGTGGTCTTCCCGACCCCCGGGGGCCCCACCACCCAAGTCACCGACGGATCCCGCCGTCCCAAGAGGTTGGTCAACAAGCTCACCTCCGAGGCTCGCCCAGCCACCGAGGGCTTCATGGAGATCGCTCCTTCCTCAAGGATCCGGGGCCCGGGACTGGTGCGAAGTAGAACCCCTGGGCGCCCCTCCCTCCCCAGGGCCTGTTGGAAAGGTCCGAGCCTGGGTCTCCGGGGTCGGGCCCCTCGAGGGAAAAAAGCATCAGAAAGGCCAGGGTGCTTTGCGATAAATATTTTAGCTTATCTCTGTTATTTCAATTGCCCCACTTCCACCCGTTGCCTTTTCTCCCTTCGGCCGTCACCTTCGGCGCCGTCTTGTTCCACCCCAGCCAGGAGGTGCCTGACCCATGACCCGCGCCCGCTTCGACGCCCTCACCGCCGCCCGCTATCGGCCGCCGGCCTTGGAGTCCAGACCCCGGACCCCCGTGAACCTTGAGGAGGTCTTCGGCAAGAACGTCTTCGGCCTCAGGGAGATGATGGCCACCCTCCCGAAGCCCCAGTACAAGGCTCTCCTCTCCACCCTCCAGAACGGGACTCCTCTGGATCCCTCCGTGGCCGACGCGGTGGCCGTGGCCATGAAGGAGTGGGCCATGGAACGGGGGGCCACCCACTTCACCCACTGGTTCCAGCCCCTCACGGGCCTCACGGCGGAAAAGCACGACTCCTTTCTGGAGCCCGCCTCCGACGGCAAGGCCCTCACGGAGTTCTCCGGCAAGGAGCTGGTGCGGGGGGAGCCCGACGCTTCGTCGTTTCCTTCCGGCGGGCTCCGGGCCACCTTCGAAGCCCGGGGCTACACAGCATGGGATCCCACCTCGCCGGCCTTCATCATGGAGGGCCCGAGCGGAGCCTATTTGTGCATCCCCTCCGCCTTCGCCTCCTGGACCGGCGAAGCCCTGGACAAAAAGACCCCCCTTCTCCGCTCCATCCAGGCCTTGGACAAGCAGGCCCGGCGGGCGTTGGCCCTCTTCGGGGAAACCCCGGAGCCGGTGCGGGCTACGTTGGGCCCCGAACAGGAGTTCTTCCTCATCGACGAGGAGTTCTTCTTCCGGCGGCCCGACATGGTCCTGTGCGGCCGCACCCTGTTCGGTACCAAGCCCCCCAAGGGCCAGGAAATGGAGGATCACTACTTCGGATCCATCCCCGAAAGGATCCTGGCCTACATGAACGAGGTGGAGCTGGAGCTCTACAAGCTGGGAGTGCCCCTGAAGACCCGTCACAACGAGGTGGCCCCCGGCCAGTACGAGATGGCGCCGGTGTTCGAGGAAGCCAACCGGGCTGCGGACCACCAGCAGCTTACCATGGCCGTGCTCAAGCGGGTGGCCCGGAAGTACGGGCTGGTGTGCGTGCTCCACGAGAAGCCCTTCCAAGGGGTGAACGGGAGCGGAAAGCACCTGAACTGGTCCTTCGGTACCCCCAGCCGGAACCTGCTGGAGCCCGGCGAGACGCCCCATGAAAACAAGCAGTTCCTCTTCTTCTGTTCGGCGGTGCTGAAGGCCGTGGCCAGGCACCAGGACCTGATCCGGGCCGCCGTGGCTTACGCCGGCAACGACCACCGCCTTGGGGCCAACGAAGCTCCCCCGGCCATCATCTCGGCCTTCGTGGGGGACCAACTGTGGGACATCTTCGAGCAGATCGCCGAGGCCGGCGAGGCCAAGTCCAGCAAGGCAGGAGGTCTCATGGGGTTGGGGGTGGACACCCTCCCCCCCCTTCCCCGGCATACCGGCGACCGGAACCGTACTTCCCCCTTCGCCTTTACCGGCAACAAGTTCGAATTCCGGGCCGTAGGGGCGTCCCAGAGCATCTCGTTCCCCGCCACGGTCCTCAACACCATCGTGGCCGAGGCCTTGGACGAGATGTCCAGCCGCCTGGAGGCCGAACTGGCCCGGGGCACGGCCTTCGACGAAGCCCTGCGCGGGATCCTGGCCGACGAAGCCCGGCAGTTCAAGCCCATCATCTTCAACGGCGACAACTATTCCGCGGAATGGCGGGAGGAGGCGGCCCGGCGGGGGCTCCTGCACCTGCCCACCACCCTGGACGCCCTGCCCTACCTGGTCTCGGAGAAGAACGTGGCCCTCTTCGAAAAGTACGGCGTACTCTCGCGCCGCGAACTGGAGTCGCGCTACGAGATCTACGTGGACCGCTACTTCAAAACGGTGAACATCGAAGGGGAAACCGGCCAGTATATGGCCCAGACCATGGTACTGCCTGCCGCGGTGCGCTACCTCGAAGAGCTGCTCCGCACCGCCGAGAAAGCCAAGGCTTCCGGTCTCAAGGCCGAAGGGATCCTGGCCACGGCCCGTCGGGTGGAGGAACTGGTGGACCGGCTGGTGGAGAAGATCGACATCCTGGCCATCCAAAACCAGGAGCTGGGAGGAGACACGGTGTTCTCCAAGGCTGAGCATATGCGCAGGAACATCATCCCCGCCTTGAATGCCGTGCGGGACGTGGTGGATCGGCTGGAGCGGGTGATCCCCGACGACTACTGGCCCTTCCCCACCTATCGGGACATGCTGCATGTGAAGTGACGGTCAAAACCCCTCCCCCCCGGTGGCCCGCCCGCTGTCGGCCCGCCGGGGGGTCCCGGTCCCCCGGAGGGACCGTCGGCCGGGTCCCCGCGGGCCAGCAAAGAAGGTAGAGGATGCCCTTGAGCCACGCCGGAGGTGAGGCCTCCGGCCGGTCGGACTCGCCAGCACCGCAGGCCTCAGCCGATGCCATAGTCCCGAGCCCAGACCATCCAGGTTTCGAAAGCCCGGGGGTTCTCTTCCCGAAAGCGGAACACCCGGGCCCCCCGCATGCGGTCGCGCTCCTCACCCTCCAAGCCGTAGGTGCCGAACCCGGCGTTGGCGGCGTAGCCTAGGCGCACACCGAAGTAGTCCCCCACGTAGTCGTTCACGTGGTCGTGACCTACGAAGATCCCCACCACATCGCCCCGCTCCAGCACCGCGGCAAAGAGTCCGCTGTTGAACGCCCCGGGCGCCACCTCTTCGTTCTTTTCGCCCACCACGGCGTGGTTGTGGCGGTTCTCCCACATCAGGTGGAACTCCCATAAAGGAATATGGAAGAACATAAGGCCGGGAACCGGCCGCCCCCACCGCTGCTCCAAGCCCTCCGAGGTCCGCACATACCAGGCGATCTGACTGGGGCGGATCCAGTCGTAGGTCCTGAGGCCATCGTCCCGGAGCGCCTGGCCTGCGAGGGTGTCCGGAACATAGCGCCCCGAATCCAGAAGCCAAACCGCCAACACCGGTGCTCCGCTCCGGGAGCCTGCCACGGTGAGGACCATGTTGCCGGTGCCGTGCACGCCTGGGATCGAGGGCTGGTTCCGGTTGTGGGGGAAGGAGCGGTAGTAGGCCAGCATGGCCTCTTTGTCCCAACCCGTCTTGGGGGTGTGGTCCTCGTCGTGGTTGCCGAAGGTCACCGCCCAGGCGATTCCCCGCTCTTCCACCGGGCCCACGAAGGCCCGGATGGCCTGCCGGACATCGTCAGGCGTTTCAGGGCCCGCACGCACGTTGTCGCCCGTGAACACCACGAAGTCGGGCTGGATGTCATCCAGGACGGCCTCCAGGAGGGCGGCGGTGCGGGGGTCCAGCTCCTGGTCGTCCTGGATGTCGGCAAACTGCACCATGGTGAAGGTGCCGTCGGGGCGGAAGCGCAAGGGGGGCCGAGCGTCGGTGGAGCAGGCGGAGAGGAGAAGGGGGATGGCCAGGAGCAAAGACCACCCACGCACCAGCAGGGGGGCCGGGGCCGCAAGGCGGCGGAAGCGCCGATCGGTCATGAAGCACCTCCGCCCCTCTGGACTTTCCGGGCCACACGATAGACAGCGTCGAGCATATCTCGAACCTCCGGATCTACCAGTCCAGGGGCCACGTAATCGGCAAGAACATGAAAGTTGCTCTTGCTCATGAGGTTGGGCAATTCTAGGGAGGCATAGAAGTTCCTGAAAAGCCCTTTGAGGAAGTGTTCGCTGGCCTTGATGTCATCTCCCCAGGGGTCCTCCCCGATCACGCGAAGGGCTCTTTCCAACTCTTCCAGCACCCGATCCATGGCGTCGCGCCAAACCAGGCCGGAGAGCTCTCCCTGGAGCGCGCGTCCCTGCTCTTCAGCAAAACGGAGGAGGATTTCGCGATGGCAGAGGTAGTTCTCCACCTCACGTTTCTTCCACATCCGCAGCTCCAAGTCCACGTCGGAGGGAAGGGTTCTATCCAGGCGATCGAAAATTCCCAGTCCCACCAGATCGGGCTTCGCCTCCCGAAGGCCGCGGAAGTGTTCTTGAGCCTTTCTGGGCTGATCGCCCACGTACTTGACGAAAGGCCGTTCGAGGTAGCCTGGTGCCGGATGATCGAGGGCTTTGGCGAAAGACTGGAGAACCTTCAGGTCCGTCGAGCCCTCCAGGTACAAGACCCAGCCCTCTTTCTCAGCCAGATAGGATTCTTCAAAGCTGATGTCTTTGAGAGCCTTCAGCACCTGGGTTCCTCGGTCATCAATCCGATGCGGTCGGCCCACAAAGGCCACCACCACATCACGGCCCGCAGCCTCGTTGAGGAGGACCTCTGAGTGGCTGGCGGCGATGATTTGACTTCCCGTCTCGTGGGCCGTTTGGGAGAGGACCTCGTAGATTTGTCGTTGCCGGAGGATCTCCAAGTGAGCGTCCGGTTCGTCCAGGAGGAGGACGGAGCCCGGGTTGGCCGCCATATGGGCCAGAAGGAGAAGGGTCTGTTGTTGGCCCCGGCCGCTGGCCGAAAGATCGAGGAGCACGCCATCTGTGGACAGGTGATCTGGGACCTCCATTCGCTGGCCCCCGCCCACGGACTTGGGCCGGCAGTAGAAGGATTCCACGTTGGCGTAGTCGAACTCGAGCCCGCACTGCCATGGTTTCCCTTGGTGGATACCCTCCACTTCGATCTCGACCAACACGTTCCTCGTCCGCACCCGCCCTTGGCCCGGGACCCCCTCCCGAACATGCAGGCTCCGCCAAAGCAAGTTCGCCACGGGCACGGGAACGGAGATGAGGTCGCGACGGTTGATGGTCACCCCGGGACGCTTCTCCGGTACGGGCACCCCCCCCCGCTTTTCCAGCCAGCGCTTGGCCCCGACGTCCCATAGGGCGAGGGCCTACAGGGCCGGGCTCTTTCCCGAGTTGTGCGTCCCTACGAAGAGCACCCGCTCCCCCAGTTCGATCTCCACTTCGTCGAAAAGTTTGAAATTGCGGATCTTGAAATTGGTGAGCATGCTGTTCGTTCTCCTTTTTGGGGGGGCCTGTGAAGATGGGAGGAGAGGGGCCGCGGCCCAGGTGGGGAACCCGCCGGAAGTCAAAGCCCTGATCCGGCCGGGAAAGCCAACGCCCCGCCCCGATGCCTTGTCTCATACCGGGCGGAGCGGCAGACGAGGGCAAGGTGCACATGATGGGAACCGCCCCCTCGGCGGGGGTGGGCCTCGGCCCCCTGGCCCTCTCGCCCAACCCCAGGAAGATCCGGCGGTCCTGGGCTCGGGGGGGGCTATTGTCACACCCCTTCCCAACCTTGCCTCGTAGCTTCCTCTCCTCCCATTTTCCACCCGTCCCAGGGGAGGGAGCCAAGGTCCGTTCGAAGGAGGCTGGGGCCTTTGTCCCCTTGCCCCGGCAGGTCTGGGCCAGGGCGGACTGGGGTGGCGGGGCGGCTGGCTCGCCGTGGGTCCCCCGGGCGAACGGGTGGCCCTTCCCCCAACGGTGACGGTGATGGATGAGAGATCCTCTCGAAAGAGCCTTGGAGCCAGCACACTCATGAAGCCAACGGTCCTTCCTTCCATTTTCGACACCTGCATTCCTCGGCCCGACGTCCTGAGCGGGGAACTCACGGAAGCCATGTTCGCCGCACAGCTCCGATCGGTCGTCGAGGGGACCGCAGACAAGAGCTACCAGGATCCCAACCTCTTCCTGCAGAGCACCTTTCCCACCCAGGGCTTGAGGATTCTCATCCGGGAGGTTCTGGGCCGCCTCACCGGCGCTGATCCGACGGCCAACCCCTTCATCCGTCTGGAAACCGCGTTCGGCGGGGGGAAAACCCACAACCTCATTGCCCTCTATCACCTAGCAAGGGGGGGGGCGGTAACCCCCCCTCCGGCACTCGTGCCGGTGGAACTGCTTCCCAAGGGGCCCATCGCCGTCGCGGGGGTGGTGGGTACGGATCTGGATCCGGTCAACGGGATGGACCACGGCGCAGTCCGTACCTGGACCCTCTGGGGAGAAATCGCCTACCAGCTTGGAAAAAGCCGCGGGAGGGCGCTGGAGGCCTACGAGATCGTTCGGGCAAGTGACGAACAACGGATCGCGCCGGGGACCCAGATCTTGGAAGCCTTGGTGGGGAATGAACCGGCCCTGTTCCTTCTGGACGAACTGGCTCGGCACCTACGCGCCGCCCAGGAGTTTCGCATCCCCGGCGGGCAAGGAAGCCTAGCCGACCAGGTGGTGGCCTTTCTCCAAACGCTCATCGAGTTTGCCGCAAGCCAACGTCACGTGGTGGTCGTCCTC
>JAUQOX010000135.1 GCA_030550695.1 Gemmatimonadota bacterium
GGATCTCCCCCAAGAACACCAGCAGATCCAGCACCTTCATTTTCCGGTACACCCCTCGTTCTTCCGGCAGATAGCCCACCCTGCGGTTCACGAGAATCCCCGGCTTGGCCCCCAAGATCTCGATCTCACCCTGATCGGGCAGAAGGATCCCCATGAGCATGCGCATCGTCGTGGTTTTCCCGGACCCGTTGGGCCCCAGCAAACCGTAGACGACTCCGGCGGGGATCTCCATGTCCAGATCCGCCACCGCCGTGATCTTCCCGAAACGTTTGGTCACCCCCCTGGTCCTCACCACCCAACTGCTGGAATGGGAGTCTGGCATGGTTTCCCTTGGCCTCCGAACGGATCCGTCCTATCCCACGGGCTTCTTCCACCGCCTCTCCGCTCTACGGCGGAAAGGTCAAGGGTGTTCACAGCGGAGACGGTATGCGTAATTTATTGTGGGGTTTTGCGTCCACCGTCTATCCGGGGGGAGTGCATGGCCATCTTTCGCACGCTGTATTACGGCCAGGTGACGGTGGGGGTGGGTGGTCGCATCACCATCCCCCAGGAAATCCGGGACGATTTGGGGATCACCGAAGGGGATATTCTGACCGTCAGGGTGGAGGAGGCTCCGAACCACGTCAGACAAATGGTGATGTGGCGGGCCCAACCCCAGGCCGAGGAGTAGCGTTCCGTCGAATCCGTTGAGGGGGAAGGGGTCGTGTCCGCGATTCTGCAGGTGGCGGAGGGGGATATCTCGACCTTCCAGGGAGAGGCCATCGTCAACGCCGCCAACAACCACCTCAAGATGGGTTCCGGGGTGGCCGGTGCCCTGTTGAGGAGAGGCGGGGGGTTGATCCAGGACGAGTGCGACGCCCTGGTGAGAAAGCACGGCCCCCTGAGGCTGGGGGAGGCGGCCGTCACCGGAGCAGGTCGGCTCTCGGCCCGCTACATCATCCATGCGGCGGCTATGGGGGATGCCCCCCCGACGGAGGAATCCATCCGGAACAGCACCCGCCGGGCCTTGGAGTTGGCCCGGGGGTTGGGAGTCCAGTCCATTGCCTTCCCTGTCCTGGGGTCAGGGGTAGGAGGATTCCCCTTCACCGAGGCGGCGAGGATCATGGTGGAAGAGGTAAAGCGGTTCACCGAGGCCACGGAAGAAGTGGAGACCGTGGTTTTCTACGGTTACACCCCGGAGCAGGCTGCCATCCTCCGGAGACTCATCGAATAGGGCGGCCCTCCCCCCTCTCCGCTTTCCCGTTCGCCCCCTCCCGATCGGGCCAGCCGACTCCGCCCGCGGCGAAGGAGCCAGCCCCGAAGGGCAGCGCTCTGGGGAGTTCAGCCCCGACTTCCGCGACCCCCCGATACGGTTCGCCTGGCGGCTCAGACCCCCGGTTCCCAATCCGTCCAGCGTACCAAAGCCTGGAGGGGGCCCACCCCGTCGTGGTGCCACCAGGGTGGGGGCCAGGGCATGTTCCCCAGAGAGGTGATCCGGCACACTCCCAACCGGGCCAAGGCCTCGGCCAGGGCCTCGGCCCCTTCTCCTGCTCCCGCCACACCCACCGTCTGCAGATACTTTTCCCATCCCGAAAGGAGCGCCACGCCCTGGTGCAGGTCGGGGACCGGCACGACCCTCACCACCCTGCCCAGGCAGGAGGGGAGGAGTTCTCCCCCGGGGTGGAACACCACGGTCCAGGGTGCTTCAGCCCCGCCGTGGCGTACCACGACTCCGTTGCCCATCTCCTCCTCCAGCTCGGCCGCGCCCCGAAGCTGATGGACTGTGGCCCAGGTCTCGGGCTCCAAGGGGCCGGAGGGGAGTGTTTCCTCCATCTCACGGAGAGCTTCCCCCAGGAGAGCCGCCCAGTCCCTCGGGCTGACCCCTCCCCCCTCCTCTACCACAAACACGTGGGGAGACGTGCACCCCCTCTGATCGAAAAGGACCACCGCCCGGGCGGCGTCCCGCGCCGTCGCCCAGGCCGTTCCGCCCAAAGCCGCCCTCCCCACCATCCCTACCCCCAGCCGATGCCGGTAAGCCCTCAGCTGGACATGGGGAGGGAGGTGAGAGCGGACCCAGCCCACCGTTTCGTCGTCCCCGTAGGCCACCACCAGATCGCTGACCCTCAGAGCCTCCCCGGTGAGGTCGGTGCGGGAGCCGGGCCAATAGATCACGGCCACGGCCGAGGCCAGAGCCGGCTCCGCGGCGGCCAAGCCCCGGGCCAGAAGCACCGGCAGGACCACGTCCCCTCGTCCGGGTTTCAGCAGGACGGCGGATTTGACAAGCAAGGCCCGAAGGAGGGAAGTGGCCCCCACACCCGGTACGGATCCGGCTCCCAGGTGGAACGTGACGGGCAAGCCCAAGGCGCGGCGCCGTCCCCCCCGTGCGGTGGATTGAAATGCGTCCAGAACCGTGGGGTCGCCGAATTCCTCCTCCAGGAGGCGTTCCAGTCGAGGCCGCGTCCAGTCCCGCACCATGCCTTCCAAGATGATCCGGGCCATGGGGGAGGACACTCCGGCCGTGGGTCCCAGCCAAGCCAGGGCCTCCTGCGCGAGAGGGTCTCCAGGATCGAGGAACCGAGCCGCCACCCGGTCGGCGGCCTCGACGATCCGGAACACGGGGAGACCGACGAGGCCCTCCTCCCGACCCCTTCGGAGGGCGGCCGCCAGCTCCCGGATGTGCCGCGGCTCCAAGGCCAGGCGGCGGAGGAAGGGGGGTGGGGAAGGGGCACCTTCTTCCCCCTCGAGGATGGGAGCCGAGAACCCTCGGGGAAGCTGCCAGGAGGAGAAGAGAGAAGCCACAAGCGCCTCAAACCCTGAGGAGGGGTCGGGACCGAGCCCAAAGCGGTGCCGGCATCATCGGGCAGAACCTCCCCCCGGGGAAGACCGGCGCCGGTGTCCCCCTGCCTCGAGAAAGGCTTCCATGGCCAACGAGCACCCCCGGGGTTCCGCACCCGGGCTCCTTCCCAGGAGCTGGAACCCGCCGGAAACCGCCCGGCCCAGGTCCTCGGTGAGCAGCCCGGACACCGAGCCCAGGTTGGCCAGGTCCATGTGGGCCAGAACCCCGACCTCCCCCGCCGGAAGGGGTTTCAGAGTTGAGGGTTCCAGTACCAGGGTTCTCACCCAAGGAGGGGGCCGGTGGTAACGGGCGGACAGCGGGCCTTCCCTTTCCTCGGCGGTCCGCAGGACCGGCTCGTAGAACTGGGAGAGCATCTCCGTCATTCCGTATTCGTTCACCACCCGGCAGGGAGGTACCCCGAAGGCGGCCTCCAACCCCCGGTAGAGTTCTTCCCGGGACAAGGCCCGGGATCGCCCCTTGTAGCCCCCGGTCTCGAGGATCCGCGACCCGGGCGGGAGGGAAACCACCTTGTCGGATCCAAGGGCCTCTTCGAGCCACCAGACGAATGCGAAGGCGGTGCCCACCACCAACACGGGGCGACCCGCCGCCTCCGCTCCCCGCAAAGCCTCCAGGAACCCCTCCCGAACCTTCCCCCGGCGTGGATCCCAGTAGAACCCCCCTTGTCCACCCGCCAGCTCCCGAAGCACTTCCCCCATCATGTAACTGAGGGAGGAGTCAGGGGCCTCCAGGGGGGAGGGGAGAAGGGAGTGTACCGGCATCCCTTCCCCCTCGGGAAACATATGAGCCTGAAAGTTGGGGAGGAGCGAGTGCCGGTAGAGGCTCAGGTCCCGCACGTAATGCTCCCCCCGGCGTTCGAGGCCCGACGTCGTCCCGCTGGTGCGGAACACCGCCTCCGCGTGACGGGGGTCTCCCACCATCAGGGGGGCGACCTTGAAGGCCCGCGTGGGTAGAAAGGGGATATCCTCCCAGCGCTGGACGGCTTCGGGATCTACCCCCCGCCTGGCCACGAAGCGCCCGTAGGCCGGAACGGCCCGGCACTGGAAACGAAAGACCTCCAGGGCAAGATCTCCGAAGGCGCGGTCCGACAAAGGGGACTCCACCCCGCGGCGCATCAGCTCCAGCAGCCGCCCCCGAAGGGCGGTAAAGGTCTCCTCCACCTCCACCGTTGGGCTCCGGACCCCCTCGGCACCCGCCGCCGGTCGTTTTCCCTTTTCCACCGTCCCCGTGCCCCTCAGACCTCTCCCCTCCACCCAACTCCTCTGATGGGTCGGCCTGCCAAAGCGCCGGTCATCTCCCCCCCAAGGGCCGTCACCACTCCGTTCACGACCACCAGCTCGATCCCCTTGGGGTACCGCCGGGGCTCGACGAACGTAGCCTGGTCCAACACGGTGGCGGGGTCGAAGGCCACAAGATCGGCAAAAGCCCCCGGCCGGATCACCCCCCGGGAAGACAACCGAAGCTTGGTTGCCGGCATCCCGGTCATCTTGTGGATTGCCGTCTCGAGGGGGAAGACCCCCAGTTCCCGCACATACCGGCCGAGGACCCGCGGGAAAGCACCATAGGAGCGGGGATGGGGGCTCCCCTCCGACAGGGGACCTGCAGGGGCATACACGGACCCATCCGAACCCACCATCCCCAGGGGATGAGCCAGGATCCGGAGGGTGTTCTCCTCGGACATACCGAAGCCGATCATCCCCACGTTCCCCCCCTCTTCCACCAGGAGCCTTACCACCAGTTCGAAGGGATCCTCCCCCACCTCCCGGGCCGCTTCACCCAAGCGCTTCCCCTGGATCCAAGCGTTCCTGGGAGAGGCCGTGCTGGTGATCTGAACGGCATCCCAGGAGCCCAACTGGGCGACTTTCTCCCTGGCATACGCCTCCAGGGCCGGGCGCTCCCGGGGGTCGACGAGGCGAGGGATGAAGGCCCGGTTTCCCCCTGCCCGAGCCTCCGGAGGGAAAAGGTTGGCAAGCCCCGTGGAGTAGGCAGTGTAGGGGTAACGGTCGAAGTGGACTTCGACCCCTTCCCTCCACGCTTCCTCGAGGATTTCCAAGAACAGGGGAGCCTTCCACCAGTTCCGCTCCCCCTGGGCTTTGAGGTGGGAGATCTGCACCGGCACGCCGGCCGCACGACCCACGTGGAGGGCTTCCTCGATGGCGGCCAAGACGGCATCGTCTTCGTTCCTCATGTGGGTCGCGTAGGGGTATCCCGTTCCCCGGAGCACCCCTGCCAGTTCCACCAGCTCAGCCCGGTCGGCGAAGCTCCCAGGTGTGTACTCCAACCCCGACGAAAGACCCACCGCCCCGTGTCCCAGGGCTTCCCTCACCAAGCTCTTCATCCGCTCCAGCTCAGCCGGGGTAGCGGGCCGGTTGTCCAGGCCCACCACGGCCGCCCGAACGGTGCCGTGCCCCACCATACACGCCACATTCACCGAGGGAGGGGTCCTCTCCACAGCCCGGAAAAAGCCCTCCAGGTCACGGAACCCCACCTCCACGCCGAACCGGGTGCGGTAACTTTCCCGAACAAGGGCGGCCTCCTCTTCGCTCCAGGGGCCCGGCGAGCTTCCGCACTGCCCGCCCACCTCCAGGGTGATCCCCTGCAAAATGCGGTTCTCCGCGCGGGGGTTCGCCAAAAGGGGGAGGTCGGCGTGGGTGTGGATGTCGATGAAGCCCGGAGCTAAGACTTTCCCCGACAAATCGAATTCTTGTCGGCCCTTTTCCGGGATCCGCCCGACGGCGTGGATTCGGTCTCCCAGGACCGCCACATCCGCCTCCACCCCGGGGGCGCCGGTTCCGTCCACCACCATCGCCCGTCGAAGGACCAGATCGGGCTGCTGCCACCATCCACCCCACCGGAGGCCCCCGTAGACCCACAGGCCCAGGGCCCCGCCGCTCTTGAAAAAACTGCGCCGGTCCATGGCGGTCCGCATGCCTTTTCCCATGATCTCCTCACTCCCGGGCCGAGGAACGCCGGACCCGCCCCGGCTCCAGCCCTCCTTGGAGCAGGATCTTCTCTTCCAAGCGCTCGGCCTCCTCCTCCAGGAGGCGCCCGGCCGCCTCCAGGGCAAGCCGGACCTCCCGGTACCGGCCCTCGGGAAAATCGTCCCCTTCCGCGCGGCAGAGGGCTCTTTCCAGGGCAGTCAGCTCCCTGAGGGTTTTCTCCAAGGCCCGCTGAAGGCGGACCAAGGCCTTACGGGCTTCGCGTTCGGCAGTGTTCATGGGCGGGGACCCCGACGGAAGACCACCAGGGGAACGGATCAAAGATGCCGGGGTGGGAGGGGCGGGGCAATGACGCCAACGGTCAAGAACGCGGAGAAGACGGCATGGAGATCCGAAGGGAAGAAGCGGACCTGGTCGTGGTGGGGAGCGGGCCGTGCGGGATCGCCGCCGGCGCCGCCGCGGCGCGGGCCGGCCTCCGAACGGTCTTGCTGGAAAAGGGCTGCATCGCCCAATCCATTGTGGACTATCCCTACTACATGCGGTTCTTTTCCACCGCCGATCGCCTGGAGGTGGCGGGAATCCCGTTCACCACGCCGGAAAAGAATCCGAGCCGGCAAGAAGCCTTGGTCTACTACCGGAAGGTGGTGGACCACCTCGGATTGGACGTCCGCCAATACGAAACCGTGGAAACCCTCCGGAAAGAGGGAGAGGGATTTCTCATCGGGACCCGCCGTAGGTCCGGCGAAGGGCGCTCCTACCGGGCGCGGTTCGTCGTCCTGGCCACAGGGAGCTTCCAGACTCCCAACCTGCTGGGAGTCCCGGGGGAGGATCTCCCCAAGGTCCTCCACCATTACCGGGAACCTTACCCCTTCTTCCGCCAAGACGTCCTGGTGGTCGGGGGAGGCAACTCTGCGGTGGAGGCGGCCCTGGAGCTCTTCCGGGCAGGTGCCCGGGTTTCTCTGGTCCATTTCCGGCCGGAGTTGGACCCCGGTGTCAAACCGTGGCTCCTTCCCGACATTTCCAACCGCTTGCGAAACGGCGAGATCGTCCCCTTCTGGGAGCACCGGGTCGAGGTCGTCAGGCCCGACTCCGTGGTCCTCCGCCACGAGCCTACCGGCACCCGGACCACGGTGCCCAACGACTGGGTGCTGGCCATGACCGGATGGCGCGGCGACCTCTCCTTCCTGCAGAGGGCGGGGGTGGCCGTAGACGAAGAAACCGGCGTGCCCCTCCATGACCCCCGAAGCATGGAGACCAACGTCCCCGGTCTGTTCTTGGCGGGGGTGGTGGCGGCAGGGAAAGACGCCAACAAGATCTTCATCGAGAACGGGAGGGAACACGGCCACCGGATTGTCAGCGCCCTTCGGGAAAGCGGAAGGCTTTGAACGGGACCGGTGTGTCCGCTCTGCGTCACGGCTTGGGCAAGCCAAGGCCCGCGTCCCTACCTAGGCTCCAACCCCGGGGCCCCAGTTCCACCACCTGGGCAGGGGCCCCCTGGGGGTCGATCAGCCGGACCTCCTCCCCTCCCCCCACCTCTCTCCGCAGGTAGCCCAGGGCGGCCCCCTGGCCAAACGCGGGCGACCACACCGCCCGGGTCACCCATCCCACTTCTTTCTCGCCGCCGGGCAGGAAGAGGGGGGCTCCCCGGGAGGGGAGGGGCTGGGTTCGGCCCAGAAGCAGCCCCACAAGACGCCGGTTGACATGACCCCGATCCCGGACCCGCACCACCACCTCCTGCCCTGTGTAGCATCCTTTGGTGTGGTCGATGGCCCGATCCTGAATGCCCGCCTCCATGGGAAGGGTGTTCTCGTCCATGTCCTCCCCGAAAACGGGTCTGCCCCCTTCCACCTCCAGGACGGCCCAAGTGCCGGGGCTCAAGGGGACAGCCCCGCCTTCCAGCAACCATCCCGGGAGTTCCTCGCCCTCCGAGGGAGCCAGGACCACCACGTCCCAA
>JAUQOX010000009.1 GCA_030550695.1 Gemmatimonadota bacterium
GTACGGGGCGAGGGCTATGTGACCCGTGACGGCTGGAAGACGTTCCAAGAGGCCCGAAACGAGCGGTCCTACACCAACGTGTTTCCCAGTCTCCACCTCAACTATCGCCCGCGCTCCAACGTGGTGCTCCGGGCGGCCATAACCACGGCCATCGCCCGTCCCCGCTTGTCGGACATGCGTCCCAGCGGAGCCATCGACGAGCAGGCCAGCGTACCCACCTTCAGCGGTTCCAATCCCGACATCCGCCCCACCCGCTCCCTGGGATTCGACCTCATGGCAGAGTACTACTTCCCCGTGGGCGTGGTCTCGGCGGGGGCGTTTTACAAGGAGTTGAAGGATGTGGTGTTCACGGTCACCCGGATGGGAACCGCCGAGGACTTCTTCCTGGATCAGAGCCTTGATGGGTATCGCATTACCCGGGCCGAGAACAGCCGTCGGGGAGAGATCTACGGCTTCGAGGTAGCCCTGGACCGTCCCCTGGATTTTCTGCCGGCTCCCCTGAACGGGCTGGGGATCATCGCCAACTATACCCACACGGAATCGGGAGCCCGTCCTCCCTTCGGGGGAGAACGCGTCTCGCTGGCCAGTCAGGCCAAGCATGCCACCAACCTGGCCGTCTACTACGACCGGGGCCGCCTCAACACGCGTCTGTCCTACAACTACCAGAGCGAATACCTGAGTGCCCTTGACGCCGATCCCCGCCTGCACCTCTACATCTCGGGGCGCGGCATCCTAGATTTCGCTGCGAACTACGAGGTCCGGAAAGGTGTGGGGCTGTTCCTCGAGGCCACGAACCTCACCGACAGCCTCCAACGCCGCTACCGCGGGGTTCCTTCTCGGGTGGACGAACTCGAACAGTTTGGTCGGCAGGTCACCGGTGGCCTGAAACTCACGTTCTAGGTCAGGAGAGGTAGGGTGAAGAATTCCGATGCATCTCGGCAAGGGGCGGCCGTGCCCCGGCTACGCCGCCCCTGGCGCCTGGCGGCATGGTTTGCGCTGGCCACGCTGTCGGTGGGGGCGGGATACGGGGCCATCCTCCCCGGGGCTGGCGCCGCCTTGGCCGCCGCCCGGGAGGGGCAGGGGGCAAGTTCCCGCCCGGACCGGATCCTCCTCACCTGGAGCGGCGATCCGGCCACGAGCGTGAGCGTGACCTGGCGTACCGATACCACGGTGGCCCGGGGGTTGGCCCAGCTTGCCCTGGCCGGGGCCAGCCCCAGGGTTGAGGCGGAAGCCAAGACCGTTGACGCCCTCACGGAGCCGACGGAGGTGGTGGGGGTCCGGGGAGTCGCCGGGGGCATGATGAAGGTGCACTACCATTCGGTGACCTTCACCGGCCTTATGCCGGACACCAAGTACCTCTATCGGGTGGGCGACGGGGAACGGTGGAGCGAGTGGTTCCAGTTCCGGACGGCCGCCGACGGGCCGCAGCCCCTGGAGTTCCTCTACCTGGGGGATGCCCAGAACGACATCGGCCCCCTCTGGTCTCGGGTGATACGGGAAGCCTACGCCACCGCTCCCAGGGCCCGCTTCCTCCTCCACGCCGGAGACCTGGTGAATCAGGCCCACTCGGATGAAGAGTGGGGGGAGTGGTTTTCGGGGGCGGGGCACATCTTCGCCATGATCCCGAGCCTTCCCCTGCCGGGGAACCATGAGTATGCCGACTACCCGCCCCAGGGCTGGGGCGAGACGAGGAGCCGCCGGCTGAGCGTGTTCTGGCAGCCGCAGTTCACCCTTCCCCGAAACGGTGCCCCGGGCATTTCCCCCGAAACCAACTATTGGCTGGATGTCCAAGGCGTCCGGGTGGTGGTCCTGAACTCGAACGAGGACGTGGGCCGTCAAGCCGCCTGGTTGGAAGCGGTGTTGTCGTCGTCGCCGCCCCGTTGGATCATTGTGGCCCACCATCATCCGGTGTTCTCCTCTGCCCGGGAGCGGGACAACCGGGCGGTGAGGGAGACCTGGCAACCTATCTTCGAGCGGTTCGGTGTGGATCTGGTACTCCAGGGGCATGACCACGTCTATGCCCGGGGTACGGCTGCGCCGGCGGCACAAGTGGACGGGGGAGCGGGACGGGGGAAGATTCGGGAGGTCGGAACCGGGCCGGTGTACGTGGTGTCCGTGGCCGGCCGCAAGATGTACGAATTCCAAGACGACGGCTGGAGCCGCCATGGCGCGGATCTCCATCGCTGGGCGGAGAACACCCAGCTGTTCCAGGTGGTCCGCATCGAGGGCAACCGCCTTCGTTTCCGTGCCCATCTGGCCACCGGCGAGGTCTACGACGCCTTTACTCTGGAAAAGCGCGCCGATGGGGCGAAACGCTTGGTGGAGGAGGAGCCGGAGGTGAACCTCACCCTTTCGTCCGCCCCGGCCGGCGGGCGTCTTTCGCTGCGGTGATGGGGAACGGAGGGAACTTGGGGCCGGGGAGCCGGCCGGGCCCCGCGGGTGTCCTGGGGCGGAGTGCAGGCCGCTACCCCCTGGCCCCGGCCCTCCTATTGGCGGCTCTCTCCTGCCGCCAGGATCCCGGGACCGTCACCGCCTGGAGGGTGCGGGCCGACGCCGAGGCGGACCTCAACGCCGACACGGGTTGGGCCGCCCCCGAGAACACCCCGGTCGCCGTGGAAGTGGACCGGGTGTTCCGGATCCGCTTCGAGCTGGACCACCCCGGCCCCGCCGCCCTTCCCCTACGCCTGGAGGCCCGCTGGAACGGAGGGGTGTGGTTCCCCATGGAGGCCCTGGACCACCCTTATCCGGAAGAGATCGCCAGCGCGGTGGCCAGCATCGTGGCGGCGCGGGGCTACACCCACGGTGAGGTGACGGAAGACCTTCTCCGGGGCTCCCCGGGGCCGTTCGTGGGAGGGCAGGGGGTATCGCTTCGCACCTCGCCCTTGGTCCGTCCGTTGCCTGCCGGTTCGTCGGAGTGGGAGTGGCCCCTGGTGATCCGGTATTTCTCGGACGGAGCCCGGCGGGTGGAGCCGGGAGACACCTTCGACTTTCGCCTCGTCCGATCCGACGGACGGCCCCTCCGGGGTCCCTTCGCCAGGGTTTTCGCCCAGGTCCCGCCGGGCCATCTGGGAGGCACGTACGTGGAGACGCCGGGAAGGATCGGACCCTTCGAGGCCTCCAACGGCGATCTGTATTTCATCCAGGAGCCTGCCGAAACCGATAACGTCTTCATGGTCGTCAAGTCCGAGGACGGCGGACGGACGTGGCGGGAAGTGGACGGCGCCCATCGGCCCCGGGAGGCGGATCTGGAGTCGGTGTCCGCGGTCCTGGTGGGGGGTGTTCTGCATATCCTCCATCAGGCCGACGAGGTTTGGTACCATAGCTTCCGCACTTCGGACCACCCCACGGCGCCGGACAGCTGGGGGACCCGGGATGAGTTGGTGGCCGGTCCCTTCGATCCTCCCACCCAGGCGGTGGCTCTGGTGGCCCGGCCCGACGGAAGCTTGGTGGGGATCTACGCGGAGGACAGGAAGATCCGCTACCGGATTTTCGAACCCGAGGGTCCTTGGGGAGAGGAGCAGGTGGTGGATCCCGAGACTCCCGATGTCCTTTCGGGACCGGTGGCCACGGGGGGGGAGGGGATGGAGGTTCATCTGGCCTATGTGGACTTGTCCGGTCGGGGGTGGCTCCGGCGGATCCTCCCCGACGGATCCCTGTCGCCCCGCCTCCTCTTGACGGACCGGCTGGGGACGCGTCCCCAGGATCGGGCGGCCATCCTTCCCTTGGTCTGGCTGGCCTCGTCCCGAAGTTTGGTGGCGATCTACCGGACAGCGGACGGCCTGCTTTGGGAGCGGCGATTGGGACCTACGGGCGCCCTGACCCCTCCCCGGCGGGTTTCGAACGTGCCGGTGGCCTCGGGTCCCGTGGATTCCCATCAGGTGACGGCCGACGCGATAGGGTGGGGGGAAGAGGTCCATGTCCTCTTCGTCGAGGCCCCGGCCGGTGATCTTTGGCACGTGGCCTACTCCCCCGGCAAGGGGTGGGGACCTCCTTCCCCCATCCTCCAGGGAATCGTCGGCCAGTGGGTCCGGGGTTCCGTCCTCATCCGGGGCGCCGCCGGACCTCGTTTGGGCTTTGTGGTGGACACCGGGTCGTACGGCGGGTCCGGGATGAACCGGTTCGGCGAACTTCCCTTGACGCCGGCGGGCCGATAGGGCGGCTTTCCCCCGAGAGGGGGGCCTCCAGGGGCTCTGTCACCCCGGCTGCCCCCTCGGCCGCGGGGTGGGCGCCCCCTGCCGCGCCCTGGCTCGCATCACGGCCAGGGGCTCCGCCCGGTTCGTTGCCCGTGGGGGCGGTTTTCCTCTATCCTTGTGGGATCGGTACGGCCCCGGTGGTCGAAGCCCGGCCCCCGGCGCCTTGCCGGGTTCGTCGGACAGGAGGTGAGCCGTGGCCAAGATCCTGGTGCTGGACGACGATGCCGACGTCCGCCAGGGGATTTCCCGCTTCCTCCGGAGCCTCGGCCACGAGGTGGTGGAGGCGGCCGACGGGCGAGCGGCCTTGAAGGGCGAAGGAGCCTTCGCCACCGATCTCATCATCACCGACATCAACATGCCGGAGGTGGATGGAATCGAGGTGATCCTGGCCCTGCGGGAGAGGAACCCCCACCTCCCCGTCATCGCCATTTCGGGGGGTGGGAGGGTGCCGAAGGGCTCCCTGTTGGAGGATGCCGGGGCCCTGGGTGCCGTATCCACCCTCCCGAAACCTTTCGAGCTGGCCGAACTCCGCCGGGCGGTGGATCTGGCCCTCGGCCTTCCGGGGGAGGAGCGCCCGTGAGTCGCCTCTCCCTACTGGTGCTTTGGCCTCCCTCGCAAGAGCGGGAGGAGTTCCTGGCGGCCGTCGGGGCCGACGGGATGGAGGTCGTGGATTCCCCCGGGGCCTTGGAAGGGCGACAAGGAGAGGGGTGGGGAATTCTGCTCCTCGGACCCACCCTCTCCCCCGAAGAGATCTTGGGCGTGTTGTGGCGGGAACGGTCCAAGGCCACGCCCTGGGCCACCTTCCTGGTGAGGAGGGAGGGGGAGGAGTGGAGGCTGTGGCCCTTGGCCTTCGGGCCTTCCTTGGGCCTGGAGGCCCTGGCCAATACCGCGGGCGCCCCCGAGGAGGCGGGTCCCCTTCCGGATGTGAACTGGATCCTCCGGGGCTTGGGCAAGATCGCCCACGACACGAACAACGCCCTCACCGCCGGCCTCACCGAAGTACAGCTCCTGCTCATGGAGGCCGATGACCCCGACCGGACGAATTCCCTTCAGCTCATCGAGCGGCAGTTCCGTCGCCTGCGGGCCCTGGCGGGGGACCTTTCCCGAATCCGGGCCTACGGCAAGGCTTCGGGTGGCTCATGAGGTCCGAGCGCATCCTGGTGGTGGACGACGACCCCCGGGTACGGGAGGGTCTGGAGAAGCTTCTCCGCAGGGAAGGCTATGAGGTTCTGGCGGTGGCGGACGGCCAGACCGCATTGGAGCGGGTGCAGGAGGAAGATCCCGACCTGGTGCTCCTGGACGTGGTGATGCCGGGACTCAACGGATTCGAGGTCTGCGCCCGGATCAAGGCGGAACCCGAGCGCCGGCTTACACCGGTGGTGCTTGTCACCGGCCTCGGCGACGTGGAGGATCGGGTGGCAGGGATCCAGGCCGGCGCCGACGATTTCCTGACCAAGCCTTTCGAGCGGGTGGAGCTCTTGGCGCGGGTCCGTTCGTTGCTCCGGGTGAAACGGTTCACCGACGAGCTGGAACGGGCCGAGTCCGTGGTCTTCACCCTGGCCAAGGCCATCGAGGAGCGGGATCCCTACACCCAAGGTCACTGCGAGCGCCTTTCCCGTTACGCGGTGGCGGTGGGACGGCGAATGGGTCTGGGGGAAGAGGAGGTGGAGGCCCTCCGCCGGGGGGGGATCGTGCACGACGTGGGGAAGGTGGCCATTCCCGACGCCATCCTGAAAAAGGAAGGTCCGCTGTCTCCGGAGGAACGCCGGATCATGGAGGAACACACCCTCCGGGGGGTGGAGATCTGCAAACCCCTCCGCTCCTTCCGGTTGGTGCTCCCCATCATCCGCTCCCACCATGAACACCTGGACGGCTCGGGGTACCCCGACGGGCTCCGGGGGGAAGAGATTCCCCTGACCGCCCGAATCCTTTCCGTGGTGGATGTTTTCGACGCCCTCACCACCCGGCGCCCCTACAAACCCCCCTCCTCCTTTGCTGCAGCCCTGGCCGCCATCGAGGAAGAGGTTCGAAGGGGCTGGTGGGATCCGGAGGTCACGGCCGTCCTGGGTGCCTTGATCCGGGAGGGGGCGATCCCTTAAGGGGGGGTGGGCCCTCGCCCCCTCCCCCCCCCGGAGCTTCGTGGCCGCACCGTTCCCCGGGAGGCAGGTTCGGCGGGGAAGGCGGCCAAGGCCCCCCTGGGGCAAGGGCTTCCCGGACCGCTCCCAACAGGCTCTGCACCGTCCACGGTTTGCAAAGGCAGGAGACCCCCTCCGAGGCAAGCCGGGCCAGCTCTTCGGGCAAGTGGCCGCTGACCAGGAGGAATCGGGGGGGCTGTTCCAGGTCTGCCCGGATCCGCCGAAGGAGCTCGAGGCCCGTCATGTCCGGAAGGTGGTAGTCCGCCAGAACCAGTTGAGGCCGGACTTCGCCCCGGCGAAGGGCCTCCCAGGCCTCCTCCCCCCCTTCGGCCACCAGCACCCGGTAGCCCGCCTGTTCCAGGATGGCCCGGGCCACCGACCGGGGGCCGAGCTCGTCTTCCACCAGGAGAATGTCGCCTGGAGGCGCCCCGGACCCCGCAGTGGGCTCCGCCCCCGGCTCGGCCTGGGGAGGGGCCTCAGGCGGCGGAGGTGGCGCGTCGCCCACGGCAGGCCCAGGCACCGCCGGCAGATGCACATCCATGACGGTGCCTGCCCCGGGGGCGCTCTCCACCGTGAGGAATCCCCCCTGCTGTCCCACCAGGCCGAACACGATGGCCAGGCCCAAACCGGTGCCTTGGCCCGGGGGCTTTGTGGAGTAGAAGGGCTCGAACATCCGCTCCCGGACCTCGGGGGGGATGCCTGGACCGGTATCCTGGACGCGGATCCGCACAAAGGAGCCCGGCGCCGGGCGGTGGGTGGCGCCAGGGGGGATGGCGGCCACCTCGACGGGATCCACCTGGAAGGACAGGGTCCCTCCCCCCGGCATGGCGTCCCGGGCGTTGACCGCCAGATTGGTCAGGATCTGGGCCAAGGCCGTCTCGTCGGCCAGGCACCAAGCGCCGGTGGGGGGTGTCTTTACGGAAATCCTTATGGTCTCGGGGATGAGCCGGGAAAGGATGGCCCAAAGCTTGCGCACCGCCCCACCCACCTCCACCGGCGCCAGGCTGAGTTTTTCCTTCTTGGCGATGGTCAAAAGCGTCTTCAGGAGTTCCGCCCCTCTGTGGGCGGCTTGTTCCACCTCGAGCAGGTCCCGATCCACCGAAGCCTGGTCCGGCTTCAGCTCGGCCCTGGCGAGGGCGGTGTAGCCCAGGATGGTGGTGAGGAGGTTGTTCATGTCGTGGGCGAGACCCCCGGCGAACTGCCCCAGGGTTTCCATCTTCTGCATGCGGAGGATCTGGGCCTCCAACTGCTTTTCGCCGGTGATGTCCTGAGCCACCCACATGAGGTGGGTGGTCCGGCCGCCGCTCAGGCGAAGGGGGGAGATGCTGGTCTTGACCACAAACCAACTGCCGTCCCTGCGCCGCCACCGGAATTCCTTGAGGGTGGTGTCTCCCCGGCGCAAGGCATCCCAAAAGGCCAGGTCCTCGTCGGGGTCCTCTTCCCCGCCGAACAGGTGAAGGGGGTCGCTCCCCAGGACCTGGGGGCGTGGGTACCCGGTCACCGCCTCGAGGGCAGGGTTGGCGTAGAGGATCCGTCCCTGGGTGTCCGTCACCATGATGACGGTTTTGGACTGCTCCACCGTGGCGAAGAGGAGATCCCTTTCCAGCTCGGCGTCCTTCAGGTCGGTGATGTCCTGGAGGGTCCCCAGCAGGTGCAGCCGGCCTTCAGGATCGGAAGAGGCCACCGCCCACGCCCGAAGCCAACGCACCTCCTCCCCCTCTCCCAGGGCTCGAAAGGTGAACTCTTCTGCCGGGCCTCCGGCACGGGTCGAATGCATCCACCGGAGGGCCGCACGGCGGTCCTCGGGGAACAGCCGGCGCCACAGCAGGGACGGGTCGGTCAGCCATTGCTCCGGCGGGATCCCGAGGAACTCGCGGATGCGGGGACTGACGTAGGTGAGGCGGGGGGTCGGCTCCAGCCGGAAGGTGAAGACGACCACAGGGAGGTGCTCCACCAGAAGCCGGTAGCGCTCTTCCGATTCCCGGAGGGCCTCCCGAGCCTGGAGGCTCGACACCCGGGAGCGGGTCCGCTCCAGGGCGTGGAGAACCGCCACCGGCAAGCGGGCCAGGTGATCCTTGAGGACATAGTCGGCGGCGCCGGCCAGGACGGAGGCCACCGCCATGCCCTCGTCCCGCACCCCGGTGACCACCAGGACGGGGACCTCCGGGTAGCGCTCCCTGACCAGCTCCAACACCCGGAATCCGTCCAGCTCCGGCAGGTCATCGTCGGCGATCACCAGGTCCACGGGGGGACCTTGCAAGGCCCGGGAAAAGCCTTCGGAGCCGTCGGCCAACACGAAATGGGCCTGGATTCCCCACCGCTTCAGCTCCTGTTCGATTCGCGTCGCCTCGGAGGGGGAGTCCTCCACCAGCAGGATGCGGAGAGGACGGGAAGGAACCCCCGGCGAAGAGGGGTCCACGGCCCGAGAAGGATGGGGTCGAAGGGGCTCCACCGAAGCGCATCCTCCAATCGAGACACACCATGGTAGCCACAGACCGGCCGGGACAGGAGCACGACCTGTGCCAACGGGACGGGTTCCCCCGGGGCCGACGACCGCGGGCGGGGGAGCCCTCTCCCCGGACGGCGGGGGAGATAAGACCGGCGGGTGGCTCGCCTTGTCAAGGACAGGGGAGTGATCACGGTCACAGCAGGGGAGGGTGAAAGCGTGCAAGCTATCAAGAAGGGTCTGGCCTGGAGGTCCGGGTCCTGTGTCGCAACCGGGGCGCAAGCTTCCAACGCCGTTTCGAAGGCCGGCCCAGGGACGAACGGCAGGCCGTTACCCGGAGGGAGCTGGACCGCTATCCAGCAAGGCGAGAGCAAGGTGACTTGACAGACGAAACGCCCGGACCGCAAGGTAGGGTAACCCCGCGGCCGGAAAAATTCTGAACCCTGGAGGATCTGCTTTGGACAAGAGCCAGTGGTTACCCCTGGCGGCCTTCGCCAGTTTGGGCCTCGCCGTAGGCCTGGGGGGCTTCACCCTTTCCCATGCCAAGGGGCTCTCCTATCTCAAGGACGACCCCGAGGCCTGCGTCAACTGCCATGTGATGAACGACCAGTACCGCTCCTGGCAGCATTCGTCCCACCGGAACTGGGCCACCTGCAACGAGTGTCACATGCCCCACGGCCTGGTCGCCAAGTACTACCGGAAAGCCCTGAACGGGTGGAACCATTCCGTGGCCTTCACTACGGGGAACTTTCCCGAGCCCATCGTGATCCGGCGGCGGAACAAGGAGGTGGCGCTGGAGAACTGTGTCAACTGCCACCGGACGCTGGTCAACGACATGCTGTTGGGGCACAACCTGAGGGGAGGCGACCTACGGTGCACGGAGTGCCACGGGAACGTGGGGCACCTGGGGGTGGGGTGATGGAGCGGATGCCTGGAAGAGGGCTGAGGGGATGGAGGTTGGCGACGATGCTTCGGCGGGAGGGAAAGGTCATGGACGACAGACATGGAGGCGCCGCCGTTTGGGCGGCGGTAACCCTGGTGTTCCTTGGGGTCGGGATCGGCGTCGGGATGCTCCTTACCAGCATTCAACAGCGTAAGGACGAAGCCCTCATGTCCCCTACCCTGGTGGTGGAGATCGCCGACAATGAGCTGGACCCAGAGGTCTGGGGACGGAACTTCCCCAGGCAATACGGGCGCTTCCGTCTCATGGAAACCGATTACGGTCGCACGCTCTTCGGGGGAAGCACCCCTTACAGCAAGCTGGAGGAGAAGCCTTTCCTGAAAAAGGCCTGGGCCGGCAACCCCTTCTCCCTCGACTACAACGAGGAGAGAGGGCACTACTATGCTCAGATCGATCAGCAGAGGACCAAGCGCACCACCGAATGGAGCCAGCCGGGAGCTTGCGCCAACTGCCACGCCGGGGAAGCGCCTCTCCTCATCGAGGAACTGGGATGGGAGCGGTTCAATTCCATTCCCTACGATTCCCTGCGGGACCGCTTGCACTACGGAGGCGTGTGCCGCGACTGCCATGATCCCAAGACCATGCAGCTCCGCATCAGCCGACCGGCCTTCATTCAGGCCATGGAGCGGCTGGGCGTGGACTTGAGTCTCGCCACCCGGCAGGAGATGCGCACCTACGTCTGTGCCCAGTGCCACGTGGAGTACTATTTCCGGGGGCCCAACAAGATCCTTACCTTCCCTTGGGACAAGGGTTTTGTGGTGGATTCCATCGACGCCTACTACGAGTCCTACGGGTTCTCGGACTGGACCCATGCCGAGACGGGCGGCGGAATGTTGAAGATGCAGCACCCCGAGTTCGAGCTCTTCACCACCTCGGTCCACTACGCCAGCGGTGTGGCCTGCGCCGACTGCCACCTTCCCTACACCCGGGAAGGGGGCGTCAAGATCAGCGACCACTGGATCCGGAGCCCCCTCACCAACGTGAACAACGCCTGCCAGACCTGCCACCGGATTCCCGAGAAGGACCTGGTGGATCGGGTGCAGAGCATCCAGAAGAAGACCAAGGAGATGCTCACCCTGGTGGAGGCGGCCCTGTCCGATGCCATCGACGCCATCGTGGCCGCCCGTAGCGCAGGAGCCTCCGACGAGGCCCTGGCCGAGGCCCGGCGCCTGCACCGGAAGGCCCAGATGCGGTGGGATTTCGTGGATGCGGAGAACTCCATGGGGTTCCACTCCCCCCAAGAGGCCGCCCGCATTCTCACCCACGCGGTGGACCTGGCTCGCCAGGCCCAGATGGCCGCCCAGCGGGCCGTGCCCCAGCGTGTGCGGGTCGCGGAACCGGGGGCGACAGGGGAAAGCCGCTAGGGCGGCCGGCGTCGGGACCTCAGAACCGGCCGTCCAGCATGAGGTAGGCCCAATGGGCGTTGCGGTTCAGGCGGCCGAGCTCCTGGATGCCGTCCCGGACCTGCACGAAGGAATACCCCCCCACCAGGCGCAGGCGCTCGGAAAGGCGGTGGGTCAGGGTGAGGTCCAATTCGTCAAGAAGGGACCGGGAAGAGAGTTCCCCGGGCTGGGCCGTCCGAAAAACGTGAAGATCCACGTTCAGGTCGGTGTCGGACCGGGGAGCCACCGCAAGCTTCAAGGCCAGGTCCTGAAGTCCTAGACCGCCCGTATGCAGGGGGATGTCGGTGAAGTAATCCGCCAGGCCGTAAAAAGCGTGATTGGTGGCGTATAAGGTGTTGAATACCTTCCACTCCCCGTCGTTCGGGTTGTCGTCTCCAGACAGGAGATCGTACCAGAAGGTGACCTTGGCCTTCTCCGTCACGGACATGGTCACCCGGCCTCCCACCAGGTAGGCCGACACATCCTTTCCAGCCCATTGGCCGCCCTGGAAGCTTCCTTCGAAGCGGGCGTCCAGAGCCCCGAGGCGCCCTTTCCAAAGGCCTCCGAAGGTGACCAGCTCGTTGGGATCCACCTGGCGGGAGTCGGTGTTGGCCAGGAGGTAGAGGTCGAAGGAGGATCCGCCCTCCAGCTCCAACGTACCGTAAGCCCCGAGGAAGGCGGCGTCGTAGCGGTGGGTGGGAGAGGAGGCTTCCTGGGTTTTCATCCAGAAGAAGTCGGTCTCGAGTTTTCCGAGGGCAGGCGCGCTATACCGCAACCCGTCGAAACTCCTCCCCTGCTGGGTCCAGTCCACGGCTCCCACCAGACGCTGTTCGCCGAAGGCCAGCTCCTGCCGCCCCACCCGGAGGGTGCCTCCGAGGCCCGGCAGGGCGGTCAACTCCAGATACCCTTGGTGAAGGTCGAAATTGTCCGCCCGATAATCCGTCAGGGTATGGGCTTCCTCGCCCCAGAGGCGAACATCCTGGAACTGAAGGAAGATCTTGGCTTCCTTGTCCAGGGCGGCTGCCAGGCCGGCCCTCACCCGCATGGAGGTGAAGACCTCCCTGGCGTCTCCACTCTGGGAGGTCCGGGTTTCGGTGCGGGGGCGGATTTGCCCGCTCCAGGTGAGTGGGGGGGGCTCTTGGGCGGAGGCGCGGAAGATGGCCCAAGGGGTGGAGGCCACAACCCCGAACCAGAAAGCGAGGATCCGCAGAAGCGTGACGCGCCGAAGATGGAAGAAGGAGGGCATGGTGAAGGGAATCTCCTGGAAAGGGTGAAAGCCCGGCCTTCGGGAGCAAGAACAAGCTAGGGAGGACCTTGGGAGGTCCGTAAGACCCCCCCCGCATGCCCGTTCCCGGAGGCGGGGCTCCGGCGACGGGGGGAGGACTTGAGAAGGGCCTTGCGGATCGTTAGCCTTGGGCGGCCCTCCACCGGATGGTCGGGGGGCCGGCCTTGTGAGGATCCCTTTCGCCACTGCCAGATGCCTCAGGATCGCCCCAACCCCGTTACCGTCGCGCCCCCCGGGGGTGGCTGTTTCTCCCCGTTCGGGGGTGGTTGCTGTTGCGCCTGTAGCTCCCTTCGGGGCGCGTCGGGCAGGAGGTAGGGTCGGTCCCGTGACCTGATCGTGTTCTTTCGGCCCGCCGCCCCCTCGGGGACCCGGCGGGCGTCGTCCTCCGTCGTTCGGGACCACCGCCGCCGGGCCCCTCCGGCGGCGGTGGTCTTTTTCCCTCTTCCCCCTTCCGACGGAGGCAAGACCCTATGCCCATCTACGACGACATTACCCAGTTGGTCGGGCGGACCCCCTTGGTGCGGATCCGGCGCCTGACGGAGGGCCTCCAAGCCGAGGTGGCGGCCAAACTGGAGTACTTCAACCCTTCCCACAGCGTGAAGGACCGGATTGCCGTGGCCATGGTGGATGCGGCGGAGCGGGAGGGACGCCTCGGGCCGGACTCCATCATCCTGGAGCCCACGAGCGGAAACACCGGGATCGGGCTGGCCATGGTGGCGGCGGCCCGGGGCTACCGGTGCGTGCTGACCATGCCCGACACGGTGAGCCGGGAGCGGAGGGCTTTGATCCGGGCCTATGGGGCCGAACTCATCCTCACGCCGGGGGAGAAGGGGATGCGGGGGGCCATCGAGGCCGCGGAGGCCCTGGCGGCATCCGATCCCCGCTACTTCATCCCCCAGCAGTTCGAAAACCCGGCGAATCCCGAGATCCACCGCAGGACCACCGCCGAAGAGATCTGGCACGACACGGAAGGGCGGGTGGACGTGTTGGTGGCCGGCGTGGGGACGGGCGGGACCATTACGGGGGTGGGGGAAGTCCTCAAGCAACGCAAACCTGCCGTGCGGGTGGTGGCGGTGGAGCCGGCGGCGTCCCCCGTGTTGTCCGGAGGGGAAAGGGGGCCCCATCCCCTCCAGGGGATCGGGGCAGGGTTCGTACCGGCCATCCTGAACACCTCCATCTACGACGAGATCCTTCGGGTGGAGGGGGAGGATGCCTTCCGGACCGCCAGGGCCATGGCGTCTCGGGAAGGGCTATTGGTGGGAATCTCCGCCGGGGCGGCGGTCTGGGCGGCCCTGGAGGTGGCCCGTCGGGAAGAGAGCCGGGGCAAACTCATCGTGGTGGTGGTCCCCTCCTTCGCCGAGCGGTACTTGAGCACCCCCCTCTTCGAAGGCCTCGGGGACTGAAGGCCTCCGGGCCGCCGGAAAGGGGACTGCCATGTGGAGAACCCTCAAGGAAGATCTGGAGGCCGTATTCCAACGGGACCCTGCTGCCCGCAGCACCTGGGAGGTCCTCTTCTGCTACCCCGGCCTCCATGCCGTATGGCTGCACCGCCTGGCCCATGGGCTGTGGCGAAGGGGACTGAAGTTCCTGGCCCGGTGGATCTCCCATGGGAATCGGGCCCTCACGGGGATCGAAATCCACCCCGGCGCCCGAATCGGCCCCCGGCTCTTCATCGACCACGGCATGGGGGTGGTGATCGGCGAGACGGCGGAGATCGGGGCCGACGTGACCCTCTACCACGGAGTGACCCTGGGGGGCACCAGCCTGCAGAAGGGCAAGCGTCATCCCACCCTGGAGGACGGGGTGGTGGTGGGGGCGGGTGCCAAGATCTTGGGGGCCATCACCATCGGAAGGGGAAGCCGGATCGGGGCCAACGCGGTGGTGGTGAAGCCCGTTCCTCCCGGGTCCGTGGTGGTGGGGGTGCCCGGAGAGGTGGTGCCGCGCAAGATGGAAGCCCGGGGGCCGGCCGGGCCCGACCTGGCCCATGGCGACCTCCCTGACCTGTGGGCCGAGGCCGTGGCCCAGCTTTCGGCCCGGCTGGAGGAACTGGAGAGGCAGGTCCGGACCTTGAGGAGGGAGGTGGAAGGGTGGCCGGAGCCGGGGCGCCGGCCGGAAATCCACGGGGATCCGGCTGCCCCTTGCGCATCCCCTCCCTCGGCCGTCCTTTCACCGGAAGAGGGAAAAAAGGCGGAATAGGGAAGAGGAAAGGGTTCGGGCGGTCCTTTCCGCCTTTCGGGAGACCCCAGGACCGAAGGAAGACGGAGAAAGGCGAAATGAGGATGTCCCAGTCACGGCGATCCCCCTCGGTTGTTCCCCCCCTTGGTTGGCTTCTCCTGCTGGTTCTGGCCCCTGTCTTGGCGTCGGCCCAGGCTCCCCAGGAGCAGGCGGCCCCCCGGCCCATCACAGTGCCGGACATGGCCGCCTGGAAGCGCATCTCCGCCACCACCCTGTCCGACAACGGGGCCTGGTTCGCCTACCGCCTCAACCCCGCCGAGGGCGACGGAGAAGTGGTGGTCCGAAGCACCTCCGACACCACGGAGTACCGGTTCCCCACGGGTGAGGGAGGCGGCGCTTTGGCCTTTTCCCGGGACTCCCGCTGGGTGGCTTTCATCGTGAACCCCACCCAGCAGGAAAACCAAAGGGCCCGAGCCCAGCGCCGGACGCTTCGGACCAAGGTGGCTTGGGTGAACCTGGCCACGGGCCAGAAGAAGGAGATGGAGGACGTGCGCTCCTTTGCCTTTTCCGGCCGCCGGGGAGGGTGGCTGGCCCTCAGCCGGTTCCCGGCGGGGGCGGCAGGTGGGGGAGGAGGGCAGGGTGCGGCGGGGGGTGGGGCGCCCCAGCAACCGCAACCCGGCCAGGCCCAGGGCGCGGGGGCGCAGGGGGCTTCCGACCGGCCCCGGGGGGCCGACCTGGTGCTCCACGAGCTGGCCACCGGCGTGGAGATCAACCTGGGGAACGTGGCCGACTTCGCTTTCGACGATTCCGGGCGCTGGCTGGCCTGGGTGGTGGATGCCGAGGGGAAGGTGGGCAACGGCGTACTCCTGCGGGACATGGAAACCGGAGTGATCCGGGTGCTGGACAACGACAAGGCCCGGTATTCCAACCTGGCCTGGGCCGAACGCCAGCCGGCCCTGGTGGCCCTCAAGGCGGTGGACCATGAGGACTGGGAGGCGCCCCTCCATGCCGTCCTGGGCTGGACAGGCTTCGGCACGGCCGGAGGGCCGGTGAAGGTGGTCTACGATCCCGCCCAGGATCCCAGCTTCCCCGGGGGAATGACCATTTCTCCCAACCGGGCCCCCCGCTGGTCGGAAGCTCTGGACGCCCTCTTCTTCGGCATCCACGAGGTCAAGCCCTCCAAGGCCGCCCGGGAGCGGGCCGAGACAGAGGCCCGGGGCGACACGGCCCGGGCGGGGGAAGGCCGGGGTGCAGGGGTGACTCCCGGAGCGGGGGTGCCCCGGGTTCCCGATTCCATCCCCGCCGACGAGAAGCCCAACCTGGTCATCTGGCACTGGAAGGATCCTCGCCTCCAGCGCATGCAGGAACTCCAGGCCCAAAGAGATCGGAACTTCAGCTACCTGTCTGTCTTTTGGCCCCGGGAGAACCGCTTCGTGCGTTTGGCGGACGACGTGGTGGACGACGTAACCCCTGCGGACAAGGGCTTCTGGGCAATAGGTCGGGACGCCACCCCCTACGAGCTCCAGGGGAACCTGGACGGCCGGCGATTCCAGGATGTCTACGTCGTGAACATGCGCACCGGCGAGCGTAACCTGATCCTGCGGCAGAACCGGTGGTCCTTCGACATCTCCCCCGATGGTACCCATTTCCTGTACTACCAGGACGGGCACTTCTACACCTACGAGTTCGCCACGGGGAGGCACCGGAACATCACGGCCAACGTTCCCACCTCCTTCATCGACACCGAGGACGACCACAACGTGGTGGATCCTCCCGTCCGCCCCCGGGGGTGGACGGAGGACGGGCGCTATGTGCTTCTGTCCGACAACTGGGACATCTGGCGGGTCGCGGTTCAAGGCGATCCAGGGCTGAACCTGACCCAAAACGGCAAGAGGGATCAGATCCGCTACCAGGCCCTGGTCCAGTTCGACCCCGACAACCGTCCCGGCTACGACCTCTCCAAGCCGGTTTACTTCCGCACCTACGGCGAGTGGACGAAAAAGTCGGGTTACAGCCTGATGAGCCGGGGCCGGCCGGGGCCGGAAGTCCTGGTCTTCGAGGATCGCGCCTATTCCGGGTTCCTGAAGGCTCGGGACGCCGAGGTGTACCTGGTCTCTTGGACTACGGTGAGGGACTATCCCGATTGGCACGTCACCGATGCCCGCCTGGCCAACCCCCGCCGGATCACGGACGGTTTCCCCGAGCAGAAGAACTTCCTGTGGTCGGCGGGGGCACGGCTGGTGGACTACACCAGCGCCCAGGGCGACCGGCTGCAGGCGGCGCTCCTGCTCCCTGCAAACTACGAGCCGGGGAAGAGCTATCCCACCATCGTCTACATCTACGAGAAGCTCTCCCAGAACCTCCACAACTACACCTTCCCCGCGCCGGGGGGATTCAATGCAGCGTTCTACACCAGCCACGGCTACGCCGTGCTCATGCCGGACATCGTGTACCGGGTGAACGATCCGGGGATGTCGGCGGTGTGGTGCGTCCTTCCGGCCCTGGAGGCCGCCATCGCCACGGGGGTGGTGGATCGGAGCCGGGTGGGGCTCCACGGCCACTCCTGGGGCGGGTATCAGAGTTCCTTCCTGGCCACCCAGACCGACGCCTTTGCCGCCATCGCCACCGGGGCTCCCCTCACGAACATGATCTCCATGTACAGCTCCATCTATTGGAACAGCGGGAGCGTGAACGGGGCCATCTTCGAGAGCAGCCAGGGGCGGTTCTCCGGGGGGCCGTGGGAGCTGGTGGAAGCCTACACGCGGAACTCGCCGGTCTACCACGCCACCAAGGTCAAGACCCCCATCCTCCTCCTCCACAACGATCAGGACGGGGCGGTGGTGTGGAACCAGGGGATCGAGTTCTACAACACCTTGCGGCGCCTGGGCAAACCCATCGTCATGCTGCAGTACGTAGGGGAGAACCACGGGGTGACCCGGGCCCCCAACCGTAAGGACTACACGGTGCGCATGAAGGAGTTTTTCGATCACTTCCTGAAAGGAGAGCCGGCACCGGGTTGGTGGACCGAGGGCGTGCCCCACCTCAAGATGGAGGATCACCTGAAGGAGCGGATCCACCTGGTCAGACTGCCCGAGGCGGTGGCGGCGGGGAGGGGGGGTGGGCACTGAGGCCGGCGACCCGGTCCAAGCCGGGAGGGGCCGGAGACGGCGGAGTGCCTCCGGCCCTTATTTGTGATATCTTTCACGGGTGAGGGGACGGGGCTGGGGGGGGGGACGAGACGGAGAACAACTTCCAACGGGGTGGGTGCACATGGAGAAGAAAGAGAAGGCCTTCAATTCCTTCGAGATGGCTCAGGCCCAGTTCGATCGGGTGGCCGATCTGTTGGATCTGGATACCGGAACCCGGGAACTTCTGCGTTACCCCATGCGAGAGTATTCCTTCGCCATCCCGGTCCGCATGGACGACGGGACCTCGCGGGTGTTCCGGGGCTTCCGGGTGCAGCACAACGACGCCCGGGGTCCCAGCAAGGGGGGGATCCGGTTCCACCCCCACGAGACCCTGGACACCGTCCGGGCCCTGGCCACCTGGATGACCTGGAAGTGCGCTGTGGTGGACATTCCCCTGGGGGGAGGAAAGGGCGGGGTGGTCTGTGACCCCCACCACCTGAGCCTCCGGGAGCAGGAACAGATTTGCCGGGGATGGGTGAGACAGATTGCCCGGAACGTGGGCCCCAACCAGGACGTGCCGGCTCCCGACGTCATGACCAACGCCCAGCACATGCTCTGGATGCTGGACGAACTGGAGGCCATCCGAGGCGAGAAGCTCCCCGGCTTCATCACCGGCAAGCCGGTGGGGATGGGGGGGTCCCTGGGGCGGAAGGAGGCCACCGGATATGGGGTGGTCTATACCCTCCGGGAGGCTCTGAAGGAACTGGATCTGCCACCGGAGAAGACCACGGCCTCGGTGCAGGGGTTCGGCAACGTTTCCCAGTACATGATCGAGCTGTACCAAAAGCTGGGGGGCAAGGTGATCTGTGTGTCGTCGTGGAACCAGAAGGACCAGAAGGCATACGCCTATCGGAAGCTGGACGGGGTGGACTTCGCGGAACTCATGTCCATCACCAATCAGTTCGGGGAAATCGATCGGGAGAAGGCCCAGGCTTTGGGCTACGAGGTGTTGCCGGGGGACGCCTGGATCGAGCAGGAAGTGGACATCCTTATGCCCGGCGCCTTGGAGAACCAGATCAACGCGGACAACGTGGGCCGGATCTCCCAACAGGTGAAGATCATCGCCGAAGGCGCCAACGGCCCCACCTCGCCCGAGGCCGACGAGGTGATCCACCGCAGGGGCATCTTCATGATCCCGGATTTTCTCTGCAACGCCGGCGGTGTCACCTGTTCCTATTTCGAGCAGGTCCAGAGCAACACGAACTACTACTGGGAAAAAGAGGAGGTCCTGAGCAAGCTGGACCACAAGATGACCGCCGCCTTCCACTCGGTGCTGGAGGTGGCCAAGAGCCGCAACCTCTACATGCGGGACGCCGCCTACGTGATCGCCATCGATCGGGTGGCCCAGGCCTGCAGGCAACGGGGCTGGGTCTGAGGGGAACGGCCAGGATCGCCCTCGGGCCGCGTCCCGTCCTGCCCTCAGCGGGGGTGGATGAGAAGGCGTAGGGGCAAGGGGTCCGGCGCAGAGGGTGGATGAAGGGGGGAGGGAGGGTCCTCCCCCCTTGCTTTTGGTGTATCTTTGGCGCAGGGCTCTCCACCCGGAAAAGCGAGGCGCACGTCGCCGGGAGCGGGATCTCCCGCAAGGGCCTCCCCCTCGGGGGGTGGACCCCTGCGGCCGGTGACGGGGTCAGGGGGCCGGGACCGGCAAGGAACGTCGAGGGTCGAGGGAGGGACTTCATGGAGCCAGGGGGACCCGCCAGCAAGCCGCAGCAAGAAATGGAGGAGATACTTCAGGGCCTTCAAGAAAGGGCCAAAGAGCTCTTCTGCCTCTACCGGGTGGGGGATCTTCTGCGGGCCGCCGATCTTCCCTGGGAGAAACGGCTCCAGCAGGCCATCGAGGCCATCCCCCAGGGGTGGCGCTACCCGGAGGTGTGTGAAGCCCGCCTGGAGATCGGGGCCCGGGAGTTCCGAACCCCCGGATTCCGCGAGACCCCGTGGACCCTGGAAGCAAAGGTGGAGCTGAGGGACGGTACCTTGGGCCGCCTCCAGGTGGCCTACACGCAGGAGCGTCCACCCCGGGACGAGGGACCGTTCATGGTGGAAGAGCGGAGGCTCCTCGAGGCCATCGCCCGACAGATTGCCCTGCAATGGGATCACGACGAGGCGGCCCACGCCTGGGAGGCGTGGAGTTCGGCCCTTCAAGAAACGGGGGGTGAGGCGGGGCGGAAGTGGCGGGTCATCGTGGATTTCCTCCGCAGGGCCGATCCCAAGCTCCTGGAGCGGATTTCACGGCGGCTGTTGAATCACCTCCGCTGGAAGGGTGTGGAGGGGCTGGAGGCGGCCGCCGGCTCTTCGGACCTCCCCTGGTCCCCGGAAGATGACGGGAACGCCAACCGACCGATCCGCTGGGAGCGGGGAGAGGCCAAACCTGTCCCCACGGATCTGGTCTTTCGAGCGGCAGCCGAACACCTCACCGAAGACGAGATCGTCTCTTTCGTCCACACCTGGATCACCCGGGACAAGGTCTCCTTTCTGATCAACACCCTGGAGTGGCAGGAGTCCTCCCTGGAGGATATCGGGGAAGCGCTGGCCCGCTTCCACGCCATGGAACTCTCCGAGAGGGATCTTCCCCCTTCGCTCCTCCAAGTGCTCAAAACCTCCCTGCTTCGCCGGTTTTTCACCGACGATGTGGACTACATCAACATCGGCAAGCATTTGGTGACCCTGGAGGACTTTTACCACCTCAGCCAGCACCTGGTGGCTCCGCCGAACTCCCACGGGCGGTTGGGGGGGAAGAGTGCCGGGATCTTTTTGGCCCAAAAGATCGTGGAGCGGATGCAAGGAGATGAGGCCCTGTTGCAGGGCATCCGGGTTCCCAAAACCTGGTACATGGCCTCCGACGGGATCATCGCCTTCATGCGCCACAACGGCCTGGAAGACATCTACGACCGGAAATACATGGATCTGGAGGAGGTGCGCCAGCAGTACCCCTACGTCATCCAGGCCTTCAAGTCTTCGTCCTTCCCACCGGAACTCCTCCACGGCCTGGCCCGCATTCTGGAAGATCTGGGGGACCAACCCCTCATCGTTCGCAGTTCCAGCCTGCTGGAGGACCGCACCGGCGCCTCGTTTTCCGGCAAGTACAAGAGCCTCTTTTTGGCCAACCAGGGCTCCAAGGAGGAGCGCCTGGAGGCCTTGAAGGATGCGGTGGCGGAGGTCTACGCCTCGGTCTTCGGCCCCGATCCCATCGAGTACCGGGCCGAGAGGAACCTTCTGGACGTGCACGAGGAAATGGGGATCCTCATCCAGGAGGTGGTGGGCACACGGGTGGGGAAGTACTTCCTGCCGGCCTTTGCCGGTGTGGCCTTCAGCAACAACGAGTTCCGTTGGTCGCCCCGCATCCGCCGGGAGGACGGGTTGGTGCGTCTTGTGCTGGGGCTGGGGACCCGGGCGGTGGACAGGGTGGGCGACGACTTTCCCATCCTCCTGGCCCCCGGCCAACCCGGCCTTCGGGTGAACACCACGTTGGAAGAGCATCTCCGCTACTCGCCCCGGGCTGTGGACCTCATCAACCTGGAAACCGGAGCCTTCGAGACAGTTCCCATGGCGGATTTCCTGCGGGAGTGCGCCAACGACCTTCCCCTGGCTTCCAAGATCCTTTCCGTGGTGGAAGAGGATCGGGTGCGGAGCCCCCGGGGACTCTTGGAAGACCTGTCCCAGGTGTCTACGGTGGTCACCTTTGAAGGCCTGGTCCGCGACACTCCTTTCCTCGGGCAGGTGGGAGCTCTCCTCAAGGTTTTGCGCGAGACCCTGGGGATGCCGGTGGATGTGGAGTTCGCTTCCGACGGGCGGAACCTGTTTCTGTTGCAGTGCCGTTCCCAAAGCTTTACGGAAGGAGGAGCACCCTCTCCCATTCCCCGGGGTCTTCCGAAAAGCCAGGTTCTGTTTACCGCCCACCGGTTCATTTCCAACGGCAAGGTGCCGGACCTGACCCATGCCGTGTACGTGGTGCCCAGGGCGTACACCGAGCTGCCGGAGCTGGGGCAACTCAAGGCGGTGGGCCAGGCCGTGGGACGATTGAACAAGCTCCTGCCCAAACGCCGCTTCGTTCTCATGGGTCCGGGGCGGTGGGGAAGTCGGGGAGACATCCGCCTGGGGGTGAGCGTGGGCTATTCCGACATCAACAACACGGCCCTGCTGGTGGAGATCGCCCACCGTTCGGGGGGCGCAGTGCCGGATCTCTCCTTCGGCACCCACTTCTTCCAGGACCTGGTGGAGGCCCACATCCGCTACCTGCCGCTGTTCCCCGACGGGGAGGAAAACCTCCTCAACGAAGAGTTCTTCCTCCGTGCGCATAACCTGCTGCCAGAGCTGCTCCCGGAGTTTGCCCATCTGGCGCCGGTGATCCGGGTGGTGGACATCCGCCGGGAAACGGGGGGGCGGGTGCTGCGGGTGCTCCTCAACGCCGAGGAGGAGGAGGCCGTGGGACTGCTGGCCGACCCCGGGCCGGCCTTGGGGGGGCCGGTCGCCCTCCGTCAGAAAACCGGCCGGATCGTGGCCCCCGAGCCGCCCAGGGAGGAACACGGCTATTGGAGACTCCACATGGCGGAGCGGATCGCTGCCCGCATGGACCCTGACCGCTTCGGGGTGAAACGCCTCTGGGTGTTCGGGGGCACCGAGGTGGGGGTGGCCGGGCCCGGGAGCGACATCGATCTCCTCATCCATTTCGAAGGGACGGAGGAGCAGCGCAAGGAACTCCTGGCTTGGCTGGAAGGGTGGAGCCTGGCTCTGGCCGAGGCCAACTATCTGAGGACCGGGGCCCGGTTGGAGGGGCTGCTGGACGTGCGGCTCATCTCCGAGCGGGATATCCGGGAGCGGACCGGCTACGCGGTGAAGATCGGTGCGGCCACGGATCCGGCCCGGCCGCTCGCGTTGGGAGGGAAGGAAGGGATGGGGCCGACACCATGAGCTTCCCTGGGTCTTCCGCCGCGTTGGGCTCGCCTGGATCCGGCGGCGCCGTGGGCTTTCTCCGGCGGGTGGTGGACGTCCGCCCCGGCGAGGTTCGGGCCCTTTTTTTGGCCTGCGCCTACTTCTTCTTCGTCCTCATGGCCTACTACATCATCCGCCCGGTGCGGGACGAGATGGGGGTGGCCGGGGGGGTGGAGAACCTGGCCTGGCTCTTTACCGGCACCCTGGCCCTGACGCTTCTGGTCCACCCCATCTTCACCTGGGCCGTGGCCCGCTACCCCAGGCGGCGCTTCATCCCCCTTACCTATCGGTTCTTTGCGGTTCAGCTCCTTCTGTTCTTTCTGCTCTTCCGCATCCTCCCCGAAGGGGGGCAGGTCTGGGTGGGACGGGTCTTCTTCAACTGGACCAGCGTCTTCAACCTCTTCGTGGTGTCCGTGTTCTGGGCCTTCATGGCCGATGTGTTCCGGCTGGAGCAGGGCAAAAGGCTCTTCGGCTTCATCGGGGTGGGGGGCACGGTGGGCGCCATCCTGGGCTCGGCGGTCACGGCTTCCCTGGCCCGGGCCCTGGGTCCGGTGAACCTGCTGGTGCTGTCGGCTCTGGGCCTGGAGCTGGCGTTGCGCTTCGCCGGAGCCTTGGGCCGGTGGACGGTGGCGGCCGCTCCGGTGGGCTCCACCGGCGATGCGGCTAAGGGGGCGCCTTCGGACGAAGAGGCCATCATCGGGGGGAGGGTATGGGCCGCCCTGGGCGAGGTGGCCCGCTCTCCCTACTTGTTGGGGATTGTGCTCTACATGCTGCTTTTCACCTTCACTTCCACCGCCCTGTACTTCCAGCAGGCCAACATCGTGGCCCAGACCTTCGGCAACTCGGGGGAGCGCACGGCGTTCTTCGCCAGGATCGACCTTTGGGTGAACGTGCTGACCCTGGTTACGCAGGTCTTCCTCACGGGTCGGATCATCCGATGGGTGGGGGTGGGGTGGGCCTTGGCGATCCTGCCTTTGGTGACGCTGGTGGGGTTCGGCTGGCTCAGCCTGGCCCCCACGGCCGGCGCCCTCATGGCGGTCCAGGTGGTGCGGCGGGGGTGGAACTATGGCCTCATGAAGCCGGCCATGGAGACCCTCTTCACCGTGCTGGAACGGGAGGAGAAGTACAAGGCCAAGAACCTCATCGACACCTTCGTCTACCGGGCCGGCGACCAGATCGGCGCCTGGTCCTACACGGGGCTCATGGGCTTGGGGTTGGGGCTGGGGGCACTGGCCTTGGTGAACGTGCCGGTGGCGGCGGTGTGGGTGGGGGTGGGGCTGGCCATGGGGGTAGCGCAGGAGCGCAAAGCGGGGAAAATTGCACCACGGGTAGAACTGGCGGCTGCGGAGGGAAGCCCATGAGGGCAGGCCGGGGAGAAGGGTTCCCGCCGGAGGGATGGGCTGAGCCTGCCCCTTGGCGGCCATGGCGACGGGCCATTCAGGAGGAGCAAGGAGAACCGGCGGTGAGCCTCGCCGATGTCCAGGCGGTGATCGAGAGTGCCAAGGCCCGGGGGACCGGACCTTTGGAGGCTTTTCTCCGGAAAAGGGTGCCGGGCTTCCCGGAGGAGAAGCTCCAGGAGGCCACGTCCCTCTGTCTGGAGATCATCGAATCCGTGCCCGTCCTTCTGGCCAGGGCCCGCCAAGAGGCCAGGGAACGGGGGATGATGCGGGAAGTCCAGCCCATTTTGGAGCATGCCGAGCGGTATTTCCTGACCCCGGTGGACCTGATCCCCGAAATGACGCAGGGTCTGGCCGGCCTGTTGGACGACACCTACCTGGTGCTCAAGGTGCTCTCGGAATTGGAGCGGGGGCCCCGCGCCTTCCTCGGGTTCGAGCTCGAACACCCCTTGCGCTTCCTTCGCTCCCTCATGGGAGAGGAGTTGAGCCGGAGGCTGGACGACCTGGCCCAGGCCGCCAAACACGAGATCTCCCACCACCTGGCCGCGGTGTGGCGGCACCCGGCCCTGGAGGCGTGAAGGGGGGGCGTTCAAAGGAACTTCGCGAGAGGATCCGGATCGATGGGAGAGACGCGGGTCGAGTTGAGGCATCTCTTGGAGGATCTGAGGGATGCGTACCCCACTCGTCCGGAAGAGGCGATCGTCACCGAGTTGGTTGCGAACTCCCTGGATTCGAAGGCGAGCGAGATCCGCCTCTTGGCTTCGAGAGAGGCGAAGACACTCCTCGCGGTAGATAACGGATCGGGGATGAGTAAAGAGAACTTCGAGGCTTACCACGATATCGCTGCAAGCACAAAGTCGCGAGGTGAAGGTATCGGATTCGCAGGACTCGGAGTGAAACTCTCCTTGCTCGTAGCGAGGTCTGTAGTAACGGAAACCAAGAAGGGTCCCTTTCATGCAGCTACCGAGTGGCGTCTTCAAGATGCAAAGCGGGCCCCTTGGGAGTGGATCACCCCTCCGGGGATCGTCTCTGCAGCGTCTGGGACAGCCGTACTGATCCAGTTAAAGGGGGTTGACTCCCTGCTCCTTGATCCCTCCTTCATCGAGAAGGTCATACAGCATCACTATTTTCCTCTTTTGGACGATGAGTTTTCCAAATTCCTCAGGCAGGTCTACCCGCGTGGGGTCTCCTTTTTCGTTAATAATCGCTTAGTGCAAGCGCCGGCGACGTTGGAAACAGCCTACTCCGAGCTGTTCGTGATTCAGATCGGGCGGCGCCGCACCGTTGTGGGAATTGGAATGCTCAGAAAGAGCAGCAGGGAGCTTCCGGAGGACGAGCGCGGAATAGCGGTATCCACCTTTGGAAAGGTGATCAAGCGGGGATGGGATTGGTTGGGTCTTCAGCCACGAAATCCCGAGTATCTGTCGGGGATCGTGGAAGTTCCCAGATTGTCGAGGATTCTTACCACAAACAAAGCCGACTTCCTCAAAGACGCCACCAGCCTTCAGCAGTACTACAGGTATCGCAAAGCGATCCAGGAGGAAATTGTCTCACATCTTCGAGAAATGGGTGAGCTCAGCGAGCGGAGGGAGAGATCCCAAGAGGACCTGAAACCCCTCGCGAGAGAGCTTGAACGGGCTTTGGACCAAATGATCGCCGAATTTCCTGAGCTCAGTGTATTGCTTGGACAGAGGCAAAAGGGGGAGCCGGTGGAGGGGCCACTCCCTGTGGACTACGGGCAAGAAGCCGCCAGTCCTGAGGATGGCGTCGGGATTATGACCGGAACAAAGGGGGGTGATGGTATTGGTGGGGGAGTTGAGGTGGGGGGTGGAGATTTACCTGGGGAGGCTCCTGTGCCTAGAGAAAACGGGAAGGAGAGCGTCGTCCTGCATCGTGGACATCGGAAGCGTGCTGGTTTCATGATCGGTTTCGATGATGACCCTGCGCGACTGGAGCTTGCTTGGCTCTCTGGTACGACCATATGGATCAATCGTCAGCATCCGGCATTCCAGAAGGCCTTGGACTTGCGGGCGCAGTCCTACCATATTGCAGTCGCAGTGGCGTGGGTGCTTGCGGCGCACATTCGAAAAGAGAAATCCCCGATGGAATTCGTAAATCGATTTCTTGGATTCTGGGCGAGGCTCCCGTGAAGCTTCTTCTCCCGGTGGCGATTTCTCCAGGTGACGGTAGAGGCCGGCCGGTGCGTGCGGCTGCCTCGCTCAAAGTCTTGGAAAGTATTTCGGAGCCCCTCGACAAAGCTCTGGAACTGATTGAGTTGGACTACACTGCTTTGATTGCGGCATTAAACGTCCTGATTGAGAAAAGACGGAAGGGCGAGAAGGTCGATCCCAGACGCTATTGGATTGGAGGGGATCTCATCTTCCAGTTTCGGGCGCGATTGAAGGCGATGGGTTTCTATCTGGTTGGGGAAGCAGAGACCCTAGGACGGGACCTCGATCGTTCGAAGACTTTCATGCAGCGTTTGACAACCTTTCGAAGGCGCTACCCGCAAATCAGCGATGTCGATCCGCGGGTCTCCTGGACAGCGGTGCGAGGTGGAGGGGAGGGGCCGACGGAAAAAATCATGAGATCCAAGGAAAGCCATCTTCACTGAGTTGGTTGCGCTGGCCGGCGTCGGCTGCGCTGGCTATGCTTTCTACGCCCCAGCCGCCAAGGCTCCACTGGAGGCTTTTGTGTGGATACCGGCGATTCTGGTGGAATACTCCAGCGCGGACCTTCCGATGCCGGCCATCGGAAAAGGGAGGCCTACGTATTGTCCTGTTCGACTTGGGCGCCTCCCCCAAAAAAAGAATGCTTTGGGTCCATGGTTTCTCTCTACCGGCCTTCGGTCG
>JAUQOX010000136.1 GCA_030550695.1 Gemmatimonadota bacterium
CCTCAGGAACACACGGGTGGGCCGCGCGGTCCCCTCCTGGGCCGTTGCCGAGGGCGCAGGGGCGCGACAGCGCCCCTCCGGCGGCCCCCTGGAACATGGCGTATCTTGTACCCCTGGGCTAAGGTAGTCCCTCAGAAGCTGGCTGAACCCCCCGCGTTGGGTTCAGGGAGGAGAACATGACCGAAGGAACCCCCTCTCGGGGGCCCCTCAGGGCACCCGCCCTCCCGAAGCTGCTGGTGTTGACGGGCTGGGTTCTCCAGGCTGGCTGCACCGACCGGCCGGAGCCCTGGCCTCCGCCCGGGTGGACGGCTTTTGAGCTGGGCGGCCCCCTACCCGGTCTGAGCCCCGCCCAGCTGGCCCGGTGGGAGGAGGGACAGCGGTGGTTTACCCACATCTTCAAGGTGGAAGAGGGGTTGGGCCCGGCGTGGAACGAGAACTCCTGCAACGCCTGCCACAGCGATCCCACCATCGGCGGCGGAATGGACGAGCCGGACCTCCATGCCACCCGCCAGCGGCCGGACGGCACCTGTGATTTCCTGTTCCGGGAGGGAGGGGGGAACTTGCGACGGAAGCTTTCCCCCGCCATGCAGGTCCTTCTGGGAACGTACCGGGAACTCAGGCCGCCGGAAGCTGAACAGTTGGGGCGCTACCTCCCTCCACCCGTCTTCGGCGTGGGGATGATGGCTTCCATTCCCGAAGAGGAGATCCTGGCCCGCGAAGACCCCGAAGACTCGGACGGTGACGGGATCTCCGGCAGGGCGGCCCGCTACCCCGACGGAACGGTGGCCCGCTTCCTCAACAAGGCCGACGCCGCTTCGTTACTGGAGATCGCCGCCAAAGGGCTCTGGAGACAGCTCGGTGTGACGAACCCCTACCACCCCGAAGAGCACCCCGTTTCGGGCAGGCCCGTCCCCCGGGAGGCCGACCCCGTGCCCGACCCGGAGGTGGGCGAAGAGGTGGTCCGGGCGATCGCGGATTACCTGCTCTTTCTTGCGCCGCCCCCCCAGGTGATTCCGGCTTCCAAGGAGGATCGCAAGGCCGTCCGGCGGGGCAAAGCCCTCTTCCACGAAGTCGGCTGCGCCGCCTGCCACACCCCTGTGCTCTACACGGGGCCCAGCGACATTGCAGCCTTGGACCGCAAGCCCGTGTACTTGTTTTCGGATCTCCTCCTCCACGACATGGGACCCGACCTGGCCGACAACTGCGGGAAGGATGCCTCCGCCCGGGAGCTCCGCACCCGGCCCTTGTGGGGCACCCGCCTCAAGATCCGCTGGCTCCACGACGGGAGGGCTCCTTCGGTGCGGGCGGCGGTGGAGGCCCACGACGGGGAAGCCCGGGCCAGCCGGGAGCGGTTCCAAGCGCTCCCCCCCTGGACCAGGAGGCCCTCCTTCTCTTCCTCCGCACCCTCTGAGGGGGCCCTCCGGAGGGGAGCCCGGGGGGCGGGGGGAGGGGCCGAACAGCCCGCGGGTTCGATGGGAGATCCGCCGGGAGCGGGCCACACGGCCGGAGGGAGACACGAGATTCACGGGGGAAACGAGCCTATGGCCAAAGGAGAAGGAACGTTGAGCCCGGTGGAACAAGAAATGGTGGCCCTGGGAATCTTGGGGCCCGGCGGGGAGGTTCTCCCTCCCCCTCCCCGGCTCGGTGGCTTTGCGCCCCCCCCCCTGGCCCGGCTCTCCGCCCCCGGGGTCCTTTGTGAAGCCTTCCACTATGCCCGGCCCTCGTCCTTCTCCCGGGGCGTAACCCTGGATTTCCCCCACACCAGGGTCCTTCTCCTGTCGGGAACGGCCAGCGTCGGCCGGAACGGCGAATCCCTCTACCCCGAAGACTTCGATGCCCAGGTCTGGAGAACCTACCGCAACCTCACCGAACTGTTGCGGGAAGGAGGGATGGATTGGCATCACGTCGTGTTCACCGCCAACTTCCTCAAGGACATCCAGCGCCACTACGAAGCCTTCAACCGGATTCGGACCCGCTTCTTCACCTGGCTTGGCCTTGACCCTCTCCCGGCCTCCTTGGGAGTACAGGCCGCCCTCTGCCGCCCCGAGCTCCTGGTGGAAATTGCCGTGGTGGCGGTGGGGGGAAAAGAATAGAAGGCTCCTGGCCGGTGAGCCCCTCCAGGTGTTTCGGGGGGCATCGGCACTTTGCGGGACGAGGGGCTGGGCTGCCCCTTCCCCCCACAGCCCCGGGGGCGGCGGCCTAACCCCCGGCGAAGCGAGGCGGACGGTCCGGGAGGCGGCGACCGCCCCACCACCTTCCCGTGGGCAGTCCCCTCGCCACCGTGAGGCCCTCCCCCCCCGTGCCGGTGGGGAGAACTCCCGGAGGGCGGCCGGGGGCCCACCCGGACGGCTTACCTCACCGTGGTGTAGTTGGTGAAGATGTAACTGAAGTCGATGGAGGCGTCCTGAAGGGTGACGTTCCGGTGGTTGAAGGTGAGCTCGCCGTCGAAGTATACCCGCATGGACACCACCGCCGGTGTCATGACGGGGTTCCTGAGGCGGACGTAGAAGCCCCAGTCCGGCTTGACAGGAAAGGTTCGATCGAACGGGGGAGTCAGCGTGATGAACGTGGTGTCGGCCTTGCTCAAGACGATCTGCACCGCTCCGTTCTCCAGGATGGTGCGGGTGAACTTGGTGGAGGTGATCAGCTCCAGAGGCACGGGGGCGGTCCCTTCCACCACCACCCGGGCCTGTTCCGCGATCTTTTCCTCCACCGCCATGGCGCTGCACCCCCCCAGCGCCACCCCCAACAAGACCAATCCCCCTTCCACGGCCTTTTTGGGCAGGCTCCGGATCCCTCTGTGCCGCGTCATGAGTGCCCTCCTTCTTCTGAGCCATGGGGGAACAGCCTGTTCCTCGCCGGAAAGGGGTGTCGTTCCGGCGGGCACCGCAGCCTTCCCCGGCGATCCTCTGCCGGGTCTCTCCCCCTCCGAGCTGGGGCGTTTCCAGGCGGGACAGGCCCTTTTCAACCGAGTTTTTACCCCCGAAACCGGCTTGGGTCCCCTCTTCAACGAGAACCAGTGTAGCGCCTGCCACACCGATCCCGCCAGCGGCGGCTCGGGCGACCAGATCGTGGTGAGGGCCGCCCGGGTTCTGGCCGACGGAAGCTGCGACCTGTTGGAGGAGTGGGGCCGCGAGAACATCCGCTCCCAGGCTACCCCGGCCCTGCGCTCCTTGGGGATCTACCGCGAGGAGATCCCCCCCGAAGCCAATACCGTGGATCGGGTCGCGGTGCCGTTCCTTTTCGGCTTGGGCCTTTTGGAAGCCATTCCGGACTCCGTCCTTCTCGGCCTGGCCGACCCCGAAGATCGGAACGGCGACGGGATCTCCGGCAGGGTTGGCCGGACCCGGGACGGGCGACTCGGCCGGTTCGGCTTCAAGGCCGACCACGCCGATCTCGAATCCTTCACCGCCGCGGCTTTCCACCAAGAGATGGGCATCACCAACCCCTTGCGCCCCGAACCCGAGCGGCTCAACGGCCGCCCCCTCCCCGAGGGCGTCGACCCCCTCCCCGAGCCGGAACTGGACCACGAATCCCTGGCCCTGACCGTGGATTTCGTCCGATTCTTGGCACCCCTCCCCCGCCGCACCCCTCCGGACACCCAGTCCGCCCGTCTCGTGGAACGGGGAGAGGCGTTGTTCCGCACCATCGGTTGCGCCTCCTGTCACATTCCGGTGCTGGAAACGGGGTCCCACCCCGTGGAGGCCTTGTCCCGGAAGCGGGTCCCCCTTTACTCCGACTTGCTTCTCCACGACCTGGGTGCCGACGTCCGGGGGGTCTGCGGGCCCGGCGCCGGGCCGACGGAGGTGAGGACCCCCCCCCTCTGGGGGCTGGGCCGCCGAAGGGTGTTCCTCCACCACGGGCGGGCCACCACCCTGAGCCAGGCCATCCTCGCCCACGGTGGCGAGGCCGACCGGGCGCGGCGGGCCTTCGAAGCCCTCCGGGAGCTGGAGCGGGTGGCCCTCCTCAGGTTTCTCGAGAGCCTCTGACCGGCTTCCCGAAGGCCCGTCCCACCGGAAGGAAAAGCCGAAGGGGCGGCTCATGGAGCCGCCCCTTTTCCTGCCCCCCCGAGCCCCCCAAATCAGCGGGGCCGGGAGATGTGGGGGTTGCCGTCGTATTCGTTGGAAGGGAGGGGGAAACAGGTGGCATTGCCGTACTCGCCCCACTCCGCCACGGGGTGGGGACCCTTGGGGAACAGATCGTCCCCCCTCCGGAGCCAACGCCTCAGGTCGCCCAGGCGGATCCCCCTCAGGTAGGTATCGATCCCCTTCTGGAAGCGGAGTTCCATGGTCAGGGCCTTGCCCGAGAGGTTCACCGGAGGCTGGAAGCCCGCGGCCCGGCGCTGGTTCACGAAGTTCAGCACCCCGGCCGGGTTGGTCCCGAGGGCATCGATGGCCTCCCAGTAGATGTGCTGGGCTTCCAAGCCGTCGGCCAGCAGCACGTCGTCGCCCCGGGTAAAGGCCGCCGGCTGCTCGCCGGCCGAGATCCGCTTGCCGTTGTAGCCCGAATAGCCCTGGGGCTGATAGGGAGTATAGAGGGGGCTCAAGGCGTTGTGACCGGTCCGCCAGTTGGGCCAGTGCTGGAGACGGGGATCGGTGAGGAAGGCCTGAAGCCCCTGCCTCATCCAGTTGGAGGGCCCCCCGGCCAGGAATACGGGGTGCACGCCGATCCGGTGGTTGGCCCCGCTGATGTTGGTGAACATGTTGTTGCCGGGAGCGTTCAGGTTGTCGTCCCCGGCGTACTCGATCCACCACTTGAAGGTGGCCGGGACCTGCGAGGCGAAGTTGGCCGCCTGCTGGTAGTTGCCCAGATTCAGATAGGCCCGGGCCAGCCCCACCCGGGAAAGGTTGATGAGCTGGGAGTGGTTGGCCGCCGTGGCAATTTGCAACGCCTCGGTGAACCGCTGAACCGCGATCTCGTAGAGTTCCAGGGGGGTGTAGATCTTCTGGCTCACCTGGATGGTGGACTCGCAGAAGAGGTCCGCCAGGAAAATGTAGCCGTACCCGGCATAGGCCAGGGCGAAGGCCATCCTCCAGTCGTTGCTGGGGTTGGGAAGGAGCCCGTTGCGGAACCGCCCCGCCACGCTGTCGGCCATGGCCCGGATGGCCTGCAGGTCGGCAAACCGTCCGTTGGCGTCCCCCTCATAATACTGGACCACCCGTTTGCCCAGGCGGGCCGTGGCCTCCCAGTTCACCCCGGTGATGGACTCGTCGGTGAACATCTGGCCGATCCAGACCACACTGTAGGAGAACCCCGACACCATGTTCCCCGCCACGGAGTTCACCAGGATCTGCACCAGGGCCGGGTCGTTGACCTGGTCCTCCATGAGCTGGGAGGGGTTGGACACCTTGAGGAGCCGGTCCACGGCGTCGCAGGCCCCTAGCCCGACGACCGCCAGAGCCAGGGCCGCCACGCTGAGAAGCCGCCTCGTCTTCCTATTCTTGCTCATAAGCTTTTGTCCTCGCTTCCTGATCCATGGTCGAGAGGGCTGCGCCGGCGCCCCTGCGGGTCAGAAGCCGACCCGCAGGGTGAGGGAAAACCGACGCATCATGGGCATGGAAGCGTAGTCCACGGCGTCGAATTCGTTGAGGGTGTAGAACGACACCTCAGGATCGTACTTCACGTCGTCCAGCATGTAGCCTGTCCAGTACCACAGGTTCCGGCCACTCAAAGTGAGGACGGCGTTGTCGAACCCGACCCGGCTCACCACGTTCCTGGGCAGCGTATAGGACAGGGAGACCTCGCGGAGCTTCACGAAGTCCGCCTTCTGGATCCATTTCTTGGTCTGGTTGCTCCTGGCCGCAAGGATCTCGGCTGCCACTTCCGGGGTGGGGTTGGGCGTGTTCACCAATTTGCTGTTCAGGTCGATCCGGTTGCGGACCGAGCACATGGCGCAGAACTGGTAGTGGCCGCCCTTGTAGTCCAGGTTGGCGAAGATGCGGAAGTCGCCGAAAAGCGTGAGGTTGTTGGTGAACGCCACCTCCCGGGTTGGGAGTGCCGGCCCCATGTAGATCTCCTCGCACTCCTTCTTGGACCAGGTGGGATCCGACGGCCTCCAGGGGCACTTGTCCTTGAGGGTCACCTGCCCGTTGGTAAGAACCGGAACTCCCTTGGCGTCCCGCACCACATCCACGGCCCAGAGACCACCCAAGGGGTAGCCCTCCCGGTGACGGGCGTAGGACTGGAAGGTGGAGAACGTCTGCTCCTCCAGGATCCAGGTCCCGTCGGGGTACCGCCCGAAGGAAACCAGTTCGTTCCGGGTCAGGTTGATCCCCAGGGTGGCCTGCCAATCCAGGTTCCGCGTGCGAACCGGCGACAGGTTCAGCAACAGCTCGGCCCCGGTGTTCAGCACCTCACCCACGTTCTGCCGGTAGGTGCCGCTCCACCCGGAAGAGGGCGGCGCCCGCACCGCCACCAGGGCGTCCTTGGTCTGCTGGTAGTACCAGGTGAAGTCCACCCCCACCCGGCCGTCCAGGAGGGAACCCTCGAAGCCCAGCTCGATCTCCTGGCCGGTCTCCGCCTTCAGGTTGGGGTTCCCGTAGGCGCCGAAGGTGAGGTAGTTCACCGTCTGGTCCTGGAAAGTGGTCTGGCTGGTTCCGAAGGTCCGGTCTGCCGAGAAGGGCGGAGGCGCGTTACCGGCCTGGCCCCACGCACCCCGGAGCTTCAGCTGGTCCACCCAGGGGAGCTTGAACCACTCCTCGTCGCTGATGACGTAGGAGAGGGAGGCCTTGGGATAGACCACCAGGCTGAACTCGTTTCCGAAGGCCGAGTTGTCGTCCACGCGGACGGCGGCCGTGGCGTAGATCCGGTCTTTCCAGGCGATCTGCTCCTGGACGTAGAAACCCAAGGAAGTCTGCTGGCTCCAGGAGTTGCTGGCCGTGGTGGTGGCAGCCGAACTCACGGTCCGGATGTTGGCCGCAATCAGCCCGTTCCCGTAGGTCTCGTACCAGACCCGCCTCCGGGAGTTGAGCTGCATTCCGGCGCTCAAAGAAGAGGAGAGGTTCTCGTTGATGTCGAAGCTGGCGGTACCCGAGTAGTCCACCGTCCAGCGGTGCACCACCGGCATGAACCACGACACCTCGCCCTTGGCGGCGGTGGCCCCCCAGGGGGCCCTGCCGGTCGTATCCGGAGGATAGAAGGAACGGTTCTTCCGGTCGTCCCGGTCCAAGCCCAGGACCAAACGGTTCTGGAGCCAGGAGGTAGGGTTGTAGTTCGTGGTGATCCCCAGGATGAGCCGTTCTCCGAAGATCTGGTTGTTGTACTGGTTGGAAAGCTCGGGCGAGAAGCCCCGCCATCCGGGTTTCCACGGGTCGGCGAAGGCCGTAGTCCGGCCGCGGTAGGCGTTACGGAGAATTCCGTTGGAGGCATTGTTGTTCAGGGGCATCCGGGTCCGGGTGCGGGTGTAACCCACGTTCACCTGAAAAGAGAGTTCCTGCGACGGAACGAACCCGAAGTTGCCACGTCCCCCGGTACGCCGGTCGAAGTTGTTGTAGAAGACCCCTTCGTCCGAGGCGTTTTCGAAGGACAGGAAGTAGTTGTACGCCTCCGCGCCGCCCCGGGCCGAAATGTTCACGTTGTGGAGATGACC
>JAUQOX010000137.1 GCA_030550695.1 Gemmatimonadota bacterium
AGCCGGATACCGTTCTGCTGTTCGGGGCCCAGGGGCGAGAGCAGCTCAAGGAGGTCACCGTCGGCCATACCCTGTTCCTGGAGGAACGAGACCTCCAACCCGGGGATGTGGTGGCCTACTATGCTCTGGTGGCCGACAACCGGCCGGGAAACCCCTCCGAGGCCATGAGTGACATCTACTTCGTGTCGGTGCGCCCCTTCCGCAGGGATTTCCGACAGGCCCAAGAGAACCCCCAGGGTGGGCAGCAGACCCCCCAAGGCCAACAGGGCCAGCGGAATCAGGAGAACCGCAGTCTGTCGGCCCTTCAGAAAGAAGTCATCGCCGCCACCTTCAACCTCTTGCGGGACCGGAGCCGGTACGCTCCGGAGGACTGGAGCCAGAATCTGGTGAGTGTGGCCCTGGCCCAAGGGCGGGTGCGGGAGGAGGTGGCCCTGTTGGTGGAGCGGATGAACTCCCGGGGCGTGGCGGCTGCGGATCCCCGGATGCGGGAGATCGCCCAGATGCTCCCCGCGGCGGTGGCGGACATGGAGGCGGCAGAGTCCCTCCTGAGGGGCGGGAAGCCCGACGAGGCCCTCGCGCCGGAGCAAAGGGCCTTGACGGTGCTTCAGAAAGCCGAGGAGACCTACGAAAGGACGGTGGCCCAGGCCCGTCAGGGCCAGCCGGGCGCCAATCAGGGAGGGGGGGCTCCGGCCGACGAGCTGGCGGATCTGTTCGAAATGGAGCTGGACCGCCTCCAGAACCAGTACGAGACCGTCCAGCGGGGGGAAAGGCAACAAGCCAATCAGGAGGTGGACGAACTCCTGGAGCGTCTCCGGGAGTTGGCCCGCCGGCAGCAACAGGAGATGGAGCGGCAGAGGCGTCGGGCCGAGATGGGGCAAGGGGGAGCTTCCGCCTCCGGGGGCGAAAGCCAGCGGGCGCTGGCGGAAGCGGTGGAGGAAACGGCCCGCCGGCTGGCCGAGCTTTCCCGTCGTACGGGTGACCAGGAGTTGGCGGAGACCGCCCGGAGGCTTCAGCAGGCCGCCGAGAGGATGCGGAGGTCGGCGGCGGCGTCGGGTCAGGCCAGGGGATTGGCCGAGGCCACGTCGGCCCTGGAGGAACTGGAGGAGGCCCAACGACGCCTGCAACGGAATCAGGAGGGGAGGACGGAAGGCTCATTGCGGGAGGCGTTGGATCGGGCCGAGGGCTTGAGCCGGGCTCAGGAAGAGGTGCGCCGCCGGGTGGGTGAGCTCCCCGAAGATCCTGCCCGGCGGGGCGAGGCCGTGCGCCGGATCCAGGAACAAAAGGACCAGATGCTTCGGGAAACGGAGGCGCTGGAACGGGATCTGGTGCGGCTGCAGCAGGGGGTGCGCCGGGAGAGCCGCGAAGCAGCCCAGGAACTGGGCCAAGCCGTGGACGCCATCCGGGAAGGGCGGCTCAAGGAGAAGCTGGCGTACACGAAGGGGGTGGTGGAGCAGAGGGAGCGGGCGTTTGCCCAAGAATGGGAAGATCAGATCGCCCGGGACATCGAAGGGGTGCGCCGCCAGCTTCAGGAGGCCCTGGAGGCCTACCAGGGGAACCGACCGGGGCAGGGATTGGCGGAGGCGTTGGAGCAGGCCCGCGAGCTGGCCCGGGGCGCCGAGTCCATGGCCCGGCGCCTGGAGAACCGCCGGGCGAGTCAGGTTGGGCAGGGAGAGGGGGAGGAACCGGCCCCGGGAGCTCCGGCGGGAGGGCAGGGGGAGCCCGGCCGCCAGAGCCGGGGCGTAGCGGATGCCCGGGGGGCGGACTCGGTAGGTTCCGGGCGAGGTGACCCCGGGACGCGGGAGGGGCGGGGGGGGGGAGGGGGTCGGGGAGCGGACAGCCTGGGTAGGGGGGGGCAAGGGGACCGGGGCCAGGGGCAACCCGACCCGAGGGGCCTTCGGGGGGAGGGAGCCAGGGGGGACAGCGTGGCCGGCGACCGGCGCTTTGCAGGGCCGGAGGGGGGAGCCACCCGGGGAGATCCTCGTCCCTTGAGCGACGAGGAGATCCGGCAATTCACGCGGGAGTTTGCCCAGCGTTTGGCCCAGGCGCGACAACTTCAGGAAACCTTGCGCCGGGAGGGGCGGGCAAGTTCTGAGCTGGATGAGGCCCTGCGGGTTCTCGAAGAACTGCGCCGCCCGCAGACCTACGGGAACCTGGCTCAGGTATCTGCCCTTCAGGGCCAGCTCAGGGAAAGCCTCCGAAGATTGGAGTTCGCCCTCCGCCGGGAGGTGGAGGGAGGGGAGAGAGGAAGAGCGGCCCTGATGGGCGCCGAGGACCTGCCCCCCGATTTGCGGAAAATGGTGGAGGAGTATTTCCGCAATCTCGCACGGAGAGGCGGCGGGCGGTAGGAGCTCGGAACCCACGCCCCGGGGCGCATGGTATAGCCCAGCGCCCCGCCGGAGTCGGGCGCCCCGCGGCGGCGTGCGTAGGCAGAGGCCGTCCGGGGGGTCTGACAGGGGGGCGTTGTGAATCTGGGCGAGCCGTAGAACCCTAGGGAGGTCGGTCCGGCCCCCGCGGGAAATCAGGGCCCTACGCCCCCCTGAGGGCCTCGATCTCCGCCACGGTTTGGGGCTTGGGGGGGCCGAGGCGCCGGGCGCCTTCCGGGGTGATGAGGTAGTCCTCCTCGTTCCTTACCCCCCCGAAGTCGCGCCATTTCGTCAGCTCGGGGTAGTTGATGTATTCCAGGTGCCGTCCCTCGGCCTGCCATAGATCGATGAGTTGGGGGATGAAGTACACCCCCGGTTCCACAGTGACGACGAAACCGGGCTGGAGGGGGCGGGCGAGGCGAAGGGATTTCAATCCGAATTGGGTGCTCCGGGGCTCCCCGGCGTACCCCACGTAGTTCTCGCCCAGGTTCTCCATGTCGTGGACGTCGAGTCCCAGCATATGGCCGATCCCGTGGGGCATGACCAGAGCATGGGCGCCGGCAGCCAGGGCTTCCTCCGTGTCGCCCTTCATGATCCCCAGGTCTTTCATCCCCTCGAAGATGGCGCGGCACGCGGCGAAGTGGACCTCTCGGTTGGGGACTCCTGGCGCGAGGGTGGCGACGGCCATGCGGTAAGCGGCCAACACCACTTCGTAGATCAGCTTTTGCCTTTCCGTGAACCGGGGAGCCACCGGGAAGGTGGTGGTCAGGTCGCCGGCGTAGCCGCGGGAGGTCTCCGCGCCGGCATCCAGGAGGAACAGATCCCCTTCCGAGAGGACGTTGCCGTGATAATGGTTGTGGAGCGTCTCCCCGTGGATGGTCGCGATGACGGGAAAGGCCGTGCGCCCGCCCGCCGCCCAGGCGAGGCGCTGAACCTCCGCGGCCACCTCCGCTTCCCGAAGGCCCGGTCGGGCCATGCGGATCGCGGCTTCGTGCATCTTCACCGAGAGGGCGACGGCCCTTTCGATCTCCTCCACCTCTTCCGGCGCCTTGATGGAACGCTGGGCCACCACCGCCTGGATGAGGCCCTCGCTGGCCTGCTGGGTGACCTCGTCCGGGGAAAGGCCCAGGAGGCGGCCGAGGAGGAGGCGGGTCTCGGCTCGGTAGGGGGGGAGGAAATGCACGGGACGGCCCTTTCGGCGGGCTTCGTGTAGGAGGTCCTCCAGAGCGGCGGGAGGCCGGGTATCCTCGACCCCTGCCGCCTCGGCCCGATGGGCCAGACTGGGGAGGTCACCCATCCACACCACATCGTCGATGGTCGGTTCCCTGCCGAAGAGGGTGGTCTGACCTCGGTCCACGTCCACCAGCGCTGCCAGGTCAGGTTGGTCGAGGCCGAAGTAGTAGAGAAACGTGCTGTCCTGCCGGAAAGGGTAGCAGTTGTCGGCGTAGTTCATGGGGCTCTCCCCGTTGCCTACGAAGAGGAGGAGACCCTCGGAAAAAGACGCCGAGAGGACGGCGCGCCGGGCTCGGTAGACTTCGGGGGAAAACATGCTGGCACCTCGGTGGGGGGGCGGAGTAGGCGACTGCCTCGGGAGATACGGCTGGCCCGAAGGCCACCGACCGTTCCGGAAATATAGGAGGGAACGGCCCCCGGGGGCGAATGGGCTTGCCCGAGGGATGCGCCGGCGCTCTCAGGACCGGGGCAGGAAGGTCTCCCGCCTCCGAAGGTTTCTCCAACGGGCCGGCGTACGGGGGTGGGGCGGCGGCTGGACCAGGGCTTCCCCACTCCGGTGTAGGCCGGTCATCTCCGGGAAGCGTCGCTGGAAAGGGCGGCCGCACAGCCGTGGGATTCTCCCTCCCTTTCGCCCTTCCCTTGCCGGCTCCTCCGGAGGGCGACCGGCCCGGAAACCGGGAACAGGCCGTGGCATCCCGGGCCTCGGCGGGCCGGACGGGCTGGCCCGATCCCTTGCCGGATTCTCGTCGTCTCCCACGGTCAGCTCTCCGGAGCGCTAGAGACCCCTCGGCGAGCACTCCCTCTCCCCAAGAGGATCGGCGGGGTCGGAAGGGGCTTGAGGGACGAGGGATCGTCGGCCCGGCTTCTGGAATGTGGAATCCGGCAAGCGGCGCCAGGCCGTTACGGGCAGGCGGGCGCGGGGGATCCCGGGGGAATTCGGTGGCCCTGTTCCGCGGCGCGGTTCGGCAAGCCCTTTCTCCGTGGAACGCCGCAGCTTACCTTGCTGGGGAGGCACTTGCCCAAGCCGAGCTTGGTTTCGTCGGCCGGGCGTCGGCCCGACCTGGCCCTATCCCCCGTTCCTGGAGGTCGTCCCATGAAGAGAAGCGTTCGTCTGGTTCCCACGGCCCTATTGGCCCTCGGGTTCCTTGCGCTCCCCCCTTGGGGCGTGGCGCAAGATGCGGGGCCAGCCATCGGCAAGCCCGCTCCCGACTTCACCTTGCCCGACATGTACGGGAAAACCTTCACGCTCTCCGACTTCCGGGGGAGCTGGGTGGTCCTGGAGTGGCTGAACTACGGCTGTCCGTTTGTACGGAAGTACTACGACGCCGGAGCCATGCAGGCCCTTCAGGAGAAGTACGGTGCCATGGGGGTGAAGTGGTTCTCCATCGTGTCCTCGGCACCGGGCAAGCAGGGCTACTACGAGCCGCCGGAGATGATCAAGGTTTCCCAGGAAAACGGGAACAAGGCCCTGGCCACCCTGCTGGATCCCTCGGGGACGGTGGGTCGGCTGTATCATGCCCAGACCACGCCCCAGATGTTCCTGATCAGCCCCGAGGGGATTCTCCTCTACAACGGGGCCATCGACGACAAACCCACCTCCAACCCGGCAGACCTCGAGGGTGCCCACAACTACCTGGTGGCCGCTCTGGAAGAGGCGATGGCCGGCAAGCCCGTGTCCGTGCCCCTCACCAAGCCCTACGGCTGCTCCGTGAAGTATTGAAGACGGTGAAACGGGGGCCGGAGCCCTGACTCCGGCTCCCGTTCCGTCGGAGATCCGTTCCCTCGGTCAGCGGGACCCGCCCGCCCCGGCCCAGGCCAGACCGTCCGGCTCCTGTCCCACCCCAATCAGCCGGACGATCTTGGCGCTTTCCAGGTCCAGGACGGCCACCGCGTCGGCACTGGCCGCTGCCACGTAGGCGTGGCGCCCGTCGGGATCCGCCAGGATCCCGATGGGGGAGGGACTGCCGGGGAACGCCAGCACCTGGGCCCGACCCTCCACCACCGGCGCCTGGATGAGAACGGCCGCCACCTCCCGGCGGGTGGCGGTGTCGAACACCCGGACCTCGGCGGACCGGGCGTTCGTCACCAAGGCCCTCCGCCCGTCGGGGGTGAAAACGACCCGGATCGGGAAGTCGGAGGAGGGGAGGGTGGCCAGGATCTCCAGGCTGCGGGTGTCCAGAATGGTAATGGTGTTCTCCGCCCGGTTGGTCACCCACACTTCCCTTCCGTCGGGGGAAACCGCCACGCCTTCGGCCCCCTGGCCGGTGGGGATGCTCCGGAGCACCTCGCGGAGTTCAAGATCGATGACCGTGACGCTTCCCGAGCCGATGTTGGCCACGAAGGCCCGGCGCCCGTCGGGAGTCACGGCCACCTGATGGGAAACGCGGGCCTCCGTGGGAATGGCCGCCTTGACCCTCCGCTCCAGGACGTCCACCAGGGAGAGGGTCCCGCTCCCCTCCGTGGTGACCGCCAGGGTCCGTCCGTCGGGGAGCCAGACAATGCCATGGGGGCGCCGCTGTTCCCCCAGATCGATGGTGGCCACCGCCTCGAGGGTGACGAGGTCTACCACCGTCAGGGTGTTCCCCGGCTGTTGGCCGGTACCGTAGTTGGTCACCACCGCCGTCTTCCCATCGGGGGACACGGCTACCTCGTGGGGGGCGTGCCCGGTGGGAATGCGCTTAAGCTCTTTACCTTCGGACGGCGATACCACTGAAACGGTGGCTTCCCCCTTGTTGACCACCAGCAGATAGGGTCCGGTCTGGCCGGAGAGGTCTGGGGGGGCGCCGATCCAGAGGGTGACCGTCGCCGCGAGGATGGTCGGGACGGAGGGGGCGAAAAGGCCCTTCATGGTGCTGCTCCTTCTTGCTTGGATTCCGAATCGGGCGATTGGCCGAACCATAATCAAGAAGGGCCTCTCCGGGAATCCCGGAGAGGCCCTTTGCCGGCGGGTTCGCCTGGGGACTCAGCCGAGGAGGACCACGTTCTCCGCAGCCGGCCCCTTCGTCCCTTGAACGATGTCGAACTCCACCCGATCCCCTTCCGTAAGGGACCGGAAGCCTTCGGCCTGAATCGCGCTGTGATGCACGAAGCAGTCCCGCTGTCCGTTGTCAGGGGTGATGAAGCCGAACCCCTTTTGGTCGTTGAACCACTTCACTCGTCCGGTGGTACGCATCCTGGTACTCCTTTGGGTGTAGATGGTCGGAGTCCGGAAGATCCGTACCTGCCGACTACCTAGCTGCTGCGCGGCTTCCCCCCCGCGCCGGGTCCTGTGGCCACCCGGCCACTGGAAAAAAACGGCGGCTTTCGAAGCTGAAGAAAGCCGCCGGGTCTTTCCTCGATCCTTTGGTCGGCTCCCGAGGGAGCCGAAAAAAAAAAGATGGCCGCTCAAGGTGGATTTGTCAAGGACCCTCCTTTTCCCCTTTCCCATGGGTCCCGGGCCGCTTGAGGCCCGCAACGCGGGCCGTCCGCCCGGCGGAAGCGTCTCGCCGGTGACCGGTGCTCCCCTTCCAGGCTCCGGGCGGGTCTTGAACGACGGCCTACGCCCCTATCTCCACGGGTAGGGGCCCTCCAGGTGTACGCCCCTGGCCTCGAAGAGGAGCTCGATCAAGCGTTCGAAGGAAGCCCAAGTCGTTTCCCGACCGTAAATGTTGTGGGTCTTGTGGGCGATGACGAGTTGGAGAGCGGGAAAAACGGCGATCCACTGTCCCACCGCTCCCCGGGCCGTGTAGGCTCCCCGGAAGGGGCCGGTGGCTTTGGGGCCGTCGAAGACCCACCACATGTAGCCGTAGCCCAAATACCCCTCCCGCCGCCGGGGAGGGTTCATCTCGTGCAGCGGCGTCACCGGGCTCACCATGCGTCGGACCCACTCGCGGGAAACAATCTGCCGTCCATCCCAGTTCCCCTCGTTCAGCATGAGGTGGCCGATCCTGGCCATGTCCCGGGTGGAAAGCCACATATGATAGGCCGGATATCTCGACACCGAG
>JAUQOX010000138.1 GCA_030550695.1 Gemmatimonadota bacterium
GCTGGTTTGGGAAGGATCATGAGGTGGCCTTGATGCGGGTCTTCCCCGCCGACGTGTTGTCGGAGGTGCCGGGCCCCACACTACCGCAAGGCGGTGGATTGGGGAGGCTCCGGCTGGTAAGATCGGTTTTCGCGTTGCGACGGTTTATCCGAAGGTTCGCCCCTGACCTGGTCCATGCGCATTACACCAACGAGTCTGGTTGGCTGGTCGCTTTCTCTGGAACCCACCCCTGGGTGCTTTCCGTTTGGGGTTCCGACGTCTATCGGGCTCCCCAGGAATCACGCCTGGCTCGCTTGCTGAACCCTTGGGCAGTTCGTCGGGCCGACGCTGTCTTCGCAGACTCCGCCCACCAGCTCGAGATCCTAAGATCGTGGGGGATGAGGGCAGAAAAGGGCCACCGGATCGGCTGGGGTGTGGATTGCCAGCAATTCCACCCAGCGGTTTCCGGTCAGCCATGGAGAGGCGCTATGGACATCCCCGGGGATGCCCTGGTGGTGTTTTCCCCCAGACAGTGGGTGGCGAATAGCCATATCCCTGCCATCGTCCGTGCCCATGCCCATCTGGGGGAGGAGGTTTACCTGGTGCTCAAGCGGTTGCCAGCGTTTGAAAGTCGGGAAGCGGCAGAGGTTTGGGAGGAGATTGCCAGGAGCCCGGCACGGGACCGCATCAGGGTGGTGGATGAAGTGGACGAAGCCAAGTTGCCCGAGCTCTATGCCGTTGCCGATGTGGTGGTGTCCCTGGCGGAAACGGATGGTACGCCCGTCAGCGTATTGGAAGCCATGGCCTTGGGTAAGCCGGTGGTTGCCTATGCGGCCCCTAGCTTGAGGGAATGGATCCGTCCGCAAGGAGGTCGCCTGGTGAATTCCCACCAGGCAATGGAAATCGCGGCGGCCCTGCAGTTCTTCCTGGAAGACTTCGGCAGACGAACGCTGGCAGGGGCTCACAACCGCAAGCTCGTGGAGGCCGAGGCCGATCGGAGCAAGGAGATGGCACGAGCCGAGACCGTGTATCGGGCCTTGACGTCCAAACCACGGCCGGTATGAGGGTAAGAAGGAAAGGGCGACACCATGGATCGGCCCTGGCGGGACATTCTTCGTCATAGCCTCGTGTATGGCCTTGGGAACGCTGCGAGCGCCATCATCGGGCTGATCCTCGTTCCTGTCTATGCTCATTACCTTGCACCCCAAGAATTCGGCCTGCTCGCTTTGTGGCTCTCGGTATATGGGGTTCTCGGGCTCATCTACGATTTGGGCATGCAAAATAGCGTAGGGCGGTTCTTTTTTGAACGATTGGAAGTGTCGGGATCTTCTGGAAATGGTCTTGCCTCTCTGTTCTCCACCGCCTCTGCGTTTCTCTTGTGTTATGGGGGGAGCCTTTCGATTCTGATGTGGTGGTTTTCAGGCGAAGTTTCGAGGCTCCTCACCGGTAGTCCGGATCATGGCGTGCTGGCAAAGATTCTCGCGTTAATTCTGTTTGCGGATATCATGGCTATGGTGCCCCTCACCGTGATGCGAATGGAAGAGCGATCGGTGAGATTTGTGACCCTGAACATTGCGAGAGCTGGTGCGGCGCTTGTCCTTAATGTTCTTCTGGTAGTGGGGCTAGGGTGGGGGGTCCGTGGCGCGATGCTGAGCAACGCAGGAAGCTCCTTGCTTGTTCTGCTACTCTTGGCGCCGGAATTCATCAGGCGTGCGCGGGCGGCGCCGGTTCCCAGTCTGCTGAAAAGGATGTTGAGCTTCGGCCTGCCTTTCGTGCCTGTTCCCCTCTCGGTGTGGGTGATCGACTATTCGGATCGCTATCTCCTTGAGCTATTTCGCAGCCGGAGCGAGTTGGGTATTTACGCCCTGGGTTATCGTGTGGCCCAGGTGGTCCAGCTGGCGGTCACCGCGTTCAGTATGGGATGGGCCCCCATCCGTTTCAAGGTGTTCTCGCGACCCGACGCGCGGGAAATCTACAGTGCCATCGCGAAGAATTATGTGATTCTTATGACGACCGGTTGCTTGGCGGTCAGCCTCTTTGCCGAAGAGGTGGTTGCTTTGGTCGCCCCGGCTGATTACCGCCAAGCGGCTGGAGTTGTGGGCCTCTTGGGAGCGGGCTACGGTCTATACGGCCTTTTCCTCATCATGGTCACGGGGATGGGAGTGACGATGCGGACCAAGCCAATGGCCTGGATTACCTTGGGGGCTGCTGCTGGAAACGTGGTCTTGAACCTCCTGTTGATCCCTCGTTACGGCATGGCGGCGGCTGCGTTCACAACGGTGGTAGCGAATGGTGGGTTGGCCGTAGGAGCCTGGTTGGCGTCGCAGAGGGTTTATCCCGTTCCTTATCCGTGGGGTGCCATGGGCGGTCTGATCGGGTCCGCGGCTGCCTTGGGTCTCTTAGGGAAATTGTCGGATCCCTCATCCCCCTCCTTGGGGGCCCTACACGCGTCGGCGTTGCTCGGGTTGTGGGTATGGATCCTTAGGTTGTCGGGGCAGCTTTCGTTGGGTTGGTTGCGCGAGCTGATGGGCGGCGGGGAAGGCGAGGGGAGGGACCGGCAAGATGGCTGAGGTAACGGCGAAGGTACTTTACATCTCCTATGATGGTATTCTGGAACCCCTCGGGGCTTCCCAGGTGGTGCCGGTGGTAGCAGGACTGGCAAAGATCGGATATCCCATGAGGATCCTTTCGTTCGAGAAGCCTGAGGATCTCCAAAAGAGAGGGGAAGTCGAGGCTCTGCGTCAGAGCCTTGGACATGTCGGGGTGAAATGGGTGGTGAGACGGTACCATAGGTTCCCCTCGCTGCCGGCGACGGCGTGGGACCTCCTCCGGGGAGTTGCAACCGTCAGGGGACTGGTCCGGCGCCCGTCGGAACGGCCGGCCTTGATCCACGCCCGTGGATACCTTCCTGCCCTCATGGCCGTGTTCGGCGCTTGGAGGACCCCCGTGCGAATCCTTTTCGATATGAGGGGCTTCTGGGTGGATGAACGAATCGAGATCGGAAGGTGGAAAAGGAAAAGCTTCCTGGTGTGGGTTGCTCGTCGGTGTGAACGCATGTTGCTCCTCCGCTCGGATTGGTTGGTTCATCTGAGCCGTGCCGGGCAGCAGCGGGCGCATCGACTGGTGGGTGATGGGGCCCTGCCGCCGTCCTCGGTGATTCCTACGCTGGTGGACATGAATCGCTTTCGGCCAGCGGTGGACGCCCGCGCATCCCGACGAGCCCTGGGACTTGGCCCTGAACCGCTGGTGGTTCATGCCGGAACCTTGAGTGGCTGGTACATGGGAGAGGAGACCTTTCGCTGGGGCGGTCTCCTGGCCAAAGCTTTGGGTGGGCGCTTGGTGGTTCTGACCCGGGAATGCGATCTGGCAAGGTCTCTCGCGACCCGGGAGGAGGTCGAAGCGCTGGTCCGCTCGGTTCCATTTCAGGAGGTCCCCGCGTGGCTGGCGGCAGCCGATGTAGGCCTGGCGCTGGTGCGGCCAACCTTTGCCAAGCAGGCCAGCGTGCCCACCAGGGTAGGTGAATACCTGGCCTGTGGTCTGGCGGTGGTAGCTACCCAGGGCGTGGGAGATCTCGAAGAACAGTTCGCAGAATCCCCAATTGCTTTTACCGTTTCTCCAGATGCACTCCCCGAAGCGCTGATCGGGCGCATCGTGGAGGCGGCTCGGCGCCAAGATCGGAAGGAAATTGCCAGGGCCCTTGCGGGGAAGCATTTCGACCTTCAAAGAGGTCTTGACGCCTACCATGCCCTCTATCGGACATTGGGCGCGAGGGTCGTGCCATGAAGCGGACAGCCACCGACCCTCGAGTCCAAAGGGTGGCGGCCTTCGTGCCCTACCCTTCCTCGGCTCCCTCGGTGCGCTTCCGAGTCGCCCAGTTCCGCGAACCTCTGCGGGCAAGGGGCATTGAAGTGGAGCTTCTTCCCTTCATGGAGGAGGCCGAATACCGTCAGGTCTATCGGCGAGAGGTCGGGATTCTCCGGAAGGTGTGGCTGCTTTTTCGAGGGATGCGGAGAAGGCTTGAGGAAGTTCGAAAGATTCAGGACGACCAGTTGGCCCTCGTTCACCGTGAGCTGGCTCCCATCGGTGATGGCCGGATGCTGGCGGCCCTAAGGCACCGGCATATTCCCCTGGTCTTCGATTTCGATGATGCTGTGTTCCTGCCGCCACGGGGTGGAGACCCTTGGCTTGCCCTTTTCCGAAGGCCGCGGCAAGCAACGGTCCGACGGATCCGTTCCAGCAGACTGGTCCTTGCTGGTAATGCCTTTCTTGCCGCGTTTGCCCGCGAGGTGTTGGGCAGTTCAACCCTTCTGGAGGTGTTGCCCACCGTACTCGATACCTCCCATTATACGCCGGGCCGGTCTGGAGTTGAGCAACATCATGGTCTGCCCATAGTGGGCTGGATAGGGACATATACGACTCTTCCCTATCTGGAGGCACTTTATGACGCTTTGAGAACTGCAGCGCAGACAGTACCCTTCCATCTCGTAGTGGTGAGCAATCAGCCCCCACGCCCTCCGACGGGAGTATCCTATGAGTTCCGACCTTGGTCCCAGGAACGTGAGCTGGAAGACCTCCGTTCCTTCCAGGTAGGCCTCTATCCGCTTCCGGATGACCCGTGGACCAGGGGGAAATGCGGGTTCAAGGCGCTTCAATACATGGCATGCGGCGTGCCGGTGTTGGCGTCGCCGGTGGGCGTTCTCAAAGAGATTGTAACCCATGCGGTCACGGGCTTCCACGCAGAGGAGCCTGGCGAGTGGGTAGAAGGATTGGCCACCCTTTTGCGGGACGCGGACCTGCGGAGGCGGTTGGCGGATGCCGGTCGTCAACGGGTAGTCGAGCGCTACTCGTTGACGGCTGTTCTTCCAAGGTTGGAAGAGCTATTACGGGGAGCCTTCGGAAGATGAGCACGAGTGCGGATGGTTGCGAAGGTTATGAAGAAGGAGAACGCCCGTGTCCTCTTTGCGGGGCGAAGAAGATCAGGCGGGAATTTCAAGGAAGGGAGATCCGTTACCGGATATGCTCCGTTTGCGGCTCGGCATGGGCAACGGAAATGCTTGCGTTCGAAGCGCATTATCGGGAATACTTTCCCGAATTCCTCCAGAAAGACAATCCGGCGTTGGAGCCTCGCTACGATGCCGTCTTGCGACGCCTCGCGGACCTTGCCCCGAGTCTCTCTCTTCTGGAAATAGGCTGTGGAAACGGCCAATTCCTGGATCAAGCGAGACGGAGAGGGTGGGCGGTTTGCGGGACTGAACTTTCCCTCGCCCAGGTGGAGCACTGTCGCAGAAGAGGTCTCGAAGTGGAAGCGGGGGACCTCAAAGCGCAAGGCCTTTTCAGCGCACGGAGGTTCGGCGCCATCGTGCTGATCGAGGTGCTTGAACATCTCCCCGATCCCGTCGGGATGCTCCGGGAAGCCGCTGCCCGAGCTCTGCCGGGAGGTGTGCTGTACCTCACAACGCCCCATTGGGGGTCCCTCTCCCGCCGTCTGCTGGGAGCCAAGTGGTCGGTGCTGGATCCCGAGCACGTGGTCTTGGCTACGGTAGAGGGGTTGAAACGGGCCCTCCAGCGAGGTGGTTGGAGGCCCATCTCCCTTAGAACCAGGAATTTCAATCCGGTGGAACTCCTGCACTCGTGGAAGGGAAGGGCAGGATGCTCGGAGATGGGTCAAGCCGACCAGATGACTCCGGCCGGGGGGCGGGCAGCTACGAAAGCCGAGGCCACTGAAGCGTTCCGGAGAAAGCTGCAGGGGTCTTTTGTCCTGAGGGCCGGGAAAGATTTGGCCAATGTGGTGCTTAGATGGACCACGCTGGGGGACACTTTGGTAGCCTTGGCTCGGAGGGCCTAACCATGTGTGGGATCGCCGGCGTGGTTTCTCTGGACGGAGCTAGCTTGGACCAGGCCACCGGCTGGGCCATGGCCGGAACCCTTCGCCACCGAGGTCCCGACGGTTCGCGGGTTTGGGTTTCCCCTGACGGTGGGTGTGTTCTGGCCCATACCCGTCTGAGGGTGATCGATCTGGAGACGGGCGACCAACCCATGGGCAACGAGGACGGGTCGGTCCAAGTCGTCTTCAACGGGGAGATCTACAATTTCCGGGAACTCAGGAAAGAGTTGGAGAATCTCGGGCATCGATTCCGGACCCGAAGCGATACGGAAGTGCTCGTGCATGGCTGGGAAGCATGGGGGGAAGAGCTCCCCGGCCGGTTGGACGGCATGTTCGCCTTCGCGGTCTGGGACGAGAGGCGGAGGTCGCTCTTTCTTGCCCGGGATAGGGCGGGGAAGAAACCCTTGTATCTATATAGAGATTCCGTGCGGCTGGCCTTCGCTTCGGAGATCAAGGCCATTCTGGCCTTGCCCGGGGTGGACGATAGCCTTTGCCCCCGGGCCATACCCCTCTATTTGGCCTATGGATATGTGCCTACTCCGGGAACCTTCTACCGGGCCATCCGAAAGTTGCCCCCTGCCTCGGCTTTGCTCCTAGGTCCCGGCGGGTCCGCCGCCGAGAGGATCTATTGGCGGCTGGACTGGACCCCTCGTACCTTCTCGCTGGCCGAGGCCAAGGGGATGGTGCGAGAGCTCATGACTGCTGCAGTGGCCAAGCGGCTCATCTCCGACGTCCCCCTTGGGGCCTTCCTTTCCGGAGGAGTGGACTCGACGCTGGTGGTGGGGGTCATGAGTCAGCTTTGTGGAGAACCGATCCGTACCTTCTCCATAGGGATGGCCGATGATCCCACCTACGATGAAAGCGCATGGGCGGCCAGGGTAGCGTTGCGCTTCGGCACCACCCACACAGCCTTCCGATTGGAGGCGCAGGAGATTCGGATTCTCGAGGATTTGCTCAGCGGGTACGACGAACCTTTCGGCGACTCTTCGGCTTTGCCCACCTACATCGTTTCCAAACTCGCCCGCCAAGAGGTGACGGTAGCCCTGACGGGCGACGGAGGAGACGAGCTGTTCGCCGGCTATCCCCGGTTTGTTGGCGTCCTGGTGGCGGAAGCGCTTCCCCGATGGCTGGTCAGGTTCGGGATCGCCTTAGGCCGACTTTTTCCTCATCATCCTGACTTCAGAAGTTTCTACCGGCGCTTTACACGCTTCTTCGAGGCTGCGTCTCTTCCCTTGGAAGAACGAATGCTCCGCTGGATCGGGTTCTTTCCCGACGTCCTGCAGGTCTGGCTGAGGCAGGAGTGGAGCCACCTCCTTACGAGGGAGGAGCTGCTGGAAAGCTTCCGGGCGCCCTTGGCCCGCGTCGGCTCAGGTTCACCGTTGGCCAAGGCTCTTGCCCTCAACTTCGATACCTACCTTCTGGACGATTTGCTGGTGAAGGCGGACCGCAACAGCATGGCTCATGGTCTCGAGTTGCGCTCGCCCTTTTTGGATACGGCCTTGATGGAGTTTGCTGCCGGCTTGGCGGATGCCCTTCGCATCCGTGGGCTTCGGACCAAGGTGTTGCTGAAAGAGGCCTTTCCTGATCTTCTCCCGCCGTCCGTTCTCAAGCGGAAAAAGATGGGATTCGGAATCCCTCTCCCTACCTGGCTTCGCACCTCTTGGAGACCCCTGGTGGAGGAAAGTCTGTTGAGCGAAGCTTCCCGCCTCCGCGGCT
>JAUQOX010000139.1 GCA_030550695.1 Gemmatimonadota bacterium
AAACCCTCGCCGAGGCGGCTGGGAGGGTGGATGCGTCCCTCCTCATACGCTTGAAGCCAGGCCGGGGTCAGGGGGAATCCCCACCTGGGTTGAAACCGCCGCTGGTCCACCACCGCCAGCCCCTCGGTGAACCACCGGGGAACCCTGTGGCCGGAAAGGGCCAGGTGGAAGGCATGGGCCACCTCATGCCAGAGGGTGGAAACCCAGTTGAAAGAGCCGGGGGGCTGGGCTGAGGGGGAATCCATGACCAGGGTGCTCCCGAAGCTTACCCCCAGGGCGCCTAGGCCGGGCAATCCCAACGTCCGCACCGAGAAATCCGCGTGGGACGGGAAGAGCTCCAGACGGATGGGAAGGGGAGGATCCGCTCCGTACCGGGACCGGAGGGCCCCATAGGCGGCCTCGGCGGCGTCTTTCACGTAAGGCTCCAGGACATCCGCCTCCCTGCCGTGAAGCAGGATCTCGAAATGGGGAGTCCGAACGATCCGGTAGTGGGCAAAGGTGTCCAACAGGTCCAGGGTGTTCTTGTACCAGGGGTTGTAGGGGTCCCCCGCGAAAGCCCGCTCCAGGGCCTGTCTTCCCCGGTCCATGGCGCCGATACGAATCCCGTTCATTCCCAGGATCCCCCATCCGCGCCATAAGGTGGAGTCCACCTTCACGGCCTCCTCCGCCAAGGAGACGGCCTCCTGATACCGCCGTTGCAACACCGCCATCTCCGCCACCGTGGCGAAGAGCTCGCCATACCGCGGATTCAGGGCGAGAGCCTGGGTCTGCCTCCGGCGGAAGGAAGCCTCGTCTCCGGCCAGGAAGTCCACAGCGGCCAGAACCGACCAGGCCCCCAGGTGCTCAGGGTTGACCTCCAGCGCCCTCCGAGCCTCTGTTGTCGCCGAAGCGAAATCCTCGGCCTTCAGGTGCAACCGGGCCAGGAACGCCCTGGCGTCCGCGTACCTGGGGTTCACCTGCAGGGCCAGTCGGACGGTGTCGGCGGCCCCCGCGCTTTCTTCGAAATCCAGAACCCTGGCCAGTCCCAGCAAAGCCCGAGGATGGCGGGGGTTGGCCTGGAGAACCTTGCGGAAAGCCTCCCGGGCATCGGTGGCCCGGTATTTCTCCAGAAAGAGTTCCCCCACCAGAAGTTCGGGGCGGGGGTCCAGGGTGTCGGCCCGGGCCGCTTCGTCGAAGGCCATCAGGGCGTCCTGGTACAGAACGGGGCTCGTCACGGCCAGGTAGCGCACCGCCGTCCCCACCGCCATCAGGTCTTCCGCCGAAAGGGGATTTCGGGCCTGGTTGTAGAGATCGATGAAGGAGTCGAACACTCCTCGAGCTTCGTCCCGTTCCCCTCTTTCCCATAGCACAATTCCCAGGTTGAGGCGGGCCGTGCTCGCGTCACCGGCCCCTCCCTGTAAGGCGCGGCGAAAGGCTTCCTCCGCTTCCCGGCTCCGGCCCACGGCACGGAGAGCTTCGCCGTAGACGGTCTCCAGCTCTAGGGAAGCAGCCTTGCCCCCTTGCGGATCCTCCACCCACCGCAACGCCTCGTCGTGCCTCCCCAGTTCCAGGAGGGTCCGCACCAGGAGCCGACCGGCTTCGGGCCGGGCCTCAGGGGGGCGTGCCAAGGAACGCAGGACAGCCAACCCCCCTTCGTAGTCCCCCTTCCAAAGGCGCGCCCGGGCTTCGGGTAGGCCCTCTTGAGAGACCGCGGCCCGGGAGGGGGAGCAGGCGGCGAGGAGGACGAAGCCCGACGCCGCACCCCACCATCCGGCCCGCCTCCAGATCCGCCGGTCGGGAAGCCCTTGCCGTCTCATGCCCCCTCTCCCCCCCGCTCCCGGATCTGACGGTTCTTCAACGCCAAAGCCACCAGGAGCTCTTCCAACTCGGCCTCGTAGCGCCCCTGCTCCATGCTCCCCCGTAGAGCCCGGAGTTCCTGGATCTTCCGCTCCAGCTCCGCCCGTTCCTTATAGAGCTGACGAAGAACCGGATCGCCGATGCTGTCCAGCGCCAGGGGCCGGGCCCGGCCGGCGCCCAGGGCGAAGGACCTGGCCAATCCACCGTCGGAACCTCCTTCTCCCGGGCGGGTGGAGGCCCGGCCGTCGCCGTCATCCTCCAACTGGGGATGTTCCGTGGCCAGGAGGTTCCGCTCCCGGTAATAGCGCTCCACCTCCTGCCGGGCGTACTCGAAGGCCTCCCACAGGGAAAGGGCGCCGTCCTTGTCCAAATCCGCCTCCTCGCTTGCGAAGGCCTTGACAAAGAAGCCGCCGAACTGGGTTTCGTTCCGCTCCTGTGCGGAGCGGGTGGCGGTGATGACCACCCGGTTCTTCCCCGCCAAGGCCTGCGCCCAAGGCCCGCTGGAGGGGAACGCCGCCACCACCGCCACGGTTTGTGTGGCAAAGACACCCAGCCAATCCGCGAGCTCTACACCCCCCAAATCAGGGCCAGGCAGATTGAAGAAAGCTTCGTCCCTCTGGCCGGTGCCGTGCCCCAGGAAAACCAGGAGGACCCTATCCAAGGGGTTGCTGATCCGGCCCATGCGCTGCAGCGTGGCCGACAGGTTGGCCTTGGTCGCGGCGCCTGCCATGAGACCTGGGGCATCCTGCGGCCGTTCGCCCAGATAGACGAACCGATCGGCCGTCACCCCCATCCGCTCCAGGGCCGCCGACCGAAGCTCCAGGGCCCAGCGGTGGAAGGTGTTGCGGTACTCCTCCGTGCCCCCCAGCCCCACCACCACCACCATCCAGGTCTCCTGGGCCACCGCCCCCTCTGGAACCAGACTTCCGCCCCCCACCCCACCCAGCCCCAGCGCCAACCCGGCGGCCAGGGCCGTCGCCTGACACCCACGCCTTCTTCTTCCCCTCATGCCAACCCTCTCCTTCGGCGCAGCCCCCACTCCAGGCCCAGCAGGCCTATCATGACGAGGAACAAGATGGGCATGTCCCACAGATCCTTCTCCTCGGTGACCGTGAGACCGGATCCACTATAGCGGATATCCTGCGCAAGGGAGCTCGCCGCCCTCGCCGGGTAGTACCGCCCCCCTGTTTCCCGGGCTATCCGCCCCAGAACCTCCTTCCTCAGGTGGGCATCGAAGTACTCTTCGGCATCGGGACCGACGTTCAGAAACACCGCATCGGTCCCCATCCGGGCAGGTCCATCACCCCTTGAGGCCTCGACGGTCACCTCGTAGACCCCTTCCTCGTCCGGCACGAAACCACCGCGATATTCACCGTCCCGGTCCACATTCCATTCCAGGGGCAGGACCGATTCCCTTCCGTCAGGCGCCGTGATCCGGGCCCGGACCCGGGCGTCGTTCACCGGGAGGTACACAGAATCCTTCACTTCGGCTACGACCCGCACCTCCTCGCCGGGTTCCACCTTCTCCGGTTCCAGGCGCAAGACCACGGGCTCGGGTACCCCGTCCACCAGCCACCGGAGGAGCTGACGCCAAAAGATTTCGTGGGTCTGATCCTCCAAGGGAATATCGGCATGGAACTGCCACATCCAGGAATCCACCACCGGGAAAACCACCGCCTTGCCTGGGCCGTAGCGCTGGAAAGCCAAGACGACTTGCCTCTGGCCACGGTCCGTCGCCCCGGAAAGAAGCAGCGTGGCGCCGGCCTTTAGACGATGCAGGGGGTTCATCACGTGCAGGGGGGGGAGGGAGTCCCAAGGGCTGGGGGAACCGGTTCCCGACCGGAGCTGGACCGCCGGATGGAGCAGCCCTGGACTACTGGGGCGCACCTTCACGGCCGTAAACACGCCCTGGGGATCCGCTGCCGGTTCTTCAAGAATGACCGGGAGAACCTCCTCCAGGGCGGTTCCCCGGTACCCGCCCTCGGCCAGGGCGAACCTTCCTCCCAGCACCAGCAACCCGCCACCCCGCCGACCCACGAAATCCACCAGCATTTCCAGCTGATCCCGTGTGAAGTACGACGCCTCCACACTCCCCAGGATCACCGCCCGGTAGCGAAACAGTTCGTCCCTGGAGGTGGGAAACCCCCCCAGCAGTTCTTCCGGAGAGTCCACATCCAGGCGAAGGAACTTCTCCGGCGCGGTCCTCTGCAAAACCACCAGTTGCAGGTTTTCGTCGCCGTTCAAGGCCCTCCGCAGAAAGGCCACCTCGTAACGGGGCTCCCCTTCGAAATAGAGGATCTTTTCCCGCCGGTTCCGCACCTCCACCTCCACCCAGCGCTCATTGTTCTCGGCCAACCGCTCCCCTTGCTGGGGGGCCAGCCACACCCTCAGCCGCCGAAGCCCCGGTCGGTCCAAGGTTACCGCAACGCGGGCCAAGGTGGTCTCGCCCTTGCCCAACTCGACCTCTTCCTGGGCCAGAATGCCCTCGTCGTCTTCCACGCTGAGGGAAACTTTTCGACCCTCGAAGCCTCGATGGCCCACCACCACGTCCATGAGGAGCGTCGTTCCCTTGAGAAGCCGCCGGGGGGCGGTGACTGCCCTCAGCTGAAGGTCCGGACTGATGACTTCTTCCCCCACTCCGATGGCAAACACCGGAACCGCGGCGGCCTGGAGACGGACCAGCGCCTCCGCCGAGGGACGTCCCCGGTTGTCCGCTCCGTCCGACACCACCACCACTCCCGCCAAGGGCAATCCGGCCATCTCCTGAAGAACCCCTTCCAGGGCACCCACCAGGTCCGTCCGGGTCCCCTGGAACCGGAGGGACTCCGGGTACGCCAGTCGGGAGAGGGAAGAGGAAAAGCGGAAAAAACGGACGTTGAAGCGCTCGTCCAGGGACCGGAAAAGGGGACCACCTTCCGAGTCGAACTGCTCTCTCACGAAGGAGCCCCGGGGGCGTCCGTCGAGGTCAGGCAGTTGCATGCTCCGCGAATCGTCCAAGAGCACCGCAACGAAATTCCTGTCCGGCACCGCCGACCGCAGGAGCAGGGTGGGCCTGAGGAGAGCCAAGAAGAGAAGGGCGAACACACCGACCCGGAGGGTTCCCAGGAGAAGTCTCTCCCAGGGCGTCGTCTTTCCCATGGGAGCCCGATAGGAGACTGCCGCCAAGACCGCACCCCCAAAAATCAACCCCAAGAGCAACGCCATGGGCCCTTCCGTGCGGAACACCACCTCGCCCTGACGGAAGAGGAAAGGAGGATACTTGAACAACAGGGTGAACACAGTCTCCATGACAACTCGCCAGGGGGTACGAATCCGGAGGATGCAATGACTTGTGGTGAGAAAGGAGGGGAGATGCGAGGCCCGCCCCTCGGCAGATCCGACCCAGAAGCTACGGCGAGGTCCCCTGCCGAGGCCCCCCCGTCCTCAACCTCTGACGGTCACGGGAAGCCCGGGAAAAAAACCACCAGGATCCTCTCGCCGGGCAAGCCTCAGGGAAGACACCCCCGGGGCCGGGAACGTTAAAGCACGCACGACACCGAGGAGACAACTCGCCTGTACGTCGGGAGCCCCGGAAAGTTCCCCCGGGCTCGGGCCCCGGACCCGGCACCAGGGGCTCCGAGGGAAACCTGGCTCCCCTGGGCAGGGGGACGTACCTTGGGAAAGAGTTTTTCTTCTGATCGGCCCGTCCAGCGACGTTTCAGACATGCCGCCGAACCAAGGAGAACCACCCTGCCCCGCATGAGCAAACTCCTCGTGCCCTCCCTCACAGCCCTCGTGTTGCTGTCCGCCACCCCGGCCTCGGGCCGGGCCCAGACCTATGCCGAGGTCGTCTGGAATCAGCTCAATCGGGCCTTCTCCCAGGTGAGGGACCAAGGGTACAGCACCCGTAACTACATCATCGGCCGCCTGAACCACGGCGCCGACGACACCTGGACCTTCGTCTTACCCTCGGGAAGCTTCAAGGTGGTCGGGGTCTGTGACGAGGACTGCTCCGACCTGGACCTGCGGGTCTATCAGGGGGACAAGCTGCTGGTTGAGGACCTCCTGACCGACGACGTTCCCATCGTAGACTTCAAACTGAGTGGGGAAACCCGAGTCACCCTCCGGGTTTCCATGGCCAACTGCAAGTCGAACCCCTGCTTCTGGGGGATCGGCCTGTTCTATCGGTAGGCCGATTTCCGCACACCACCGCGGGGAGGAAGCTGCCCACCGCCTCGGCCGACGCGGGAACGCCTAACCGTCGGCCGGGCCTGGATGGGCCTCGGCCAAGGGGGAGGATGGGACGAGGGACGCCGAAAGTTCCAACACGGCCACCTGACCGTCGGCCTGGGCCACCAGGATCTCCCCCCCCTCGGCCCCCACAGCCACCCCCACGGGGTGCCGGACCTCGGGCACGCTGTAGGCCGCCGTAAGAGCGCGGCTCCCGAGGTCGAAAACCAGAAGGGTGGAGTAGGCTGCGCTCATGGCGTAGAGGAGGCCGTCCCGGACCGCCGCACCGGTGACCACGTATTCCCCCAACGAGCGGCCCTCTCCCAGGGCCACACCGGGCCCGAGCCGAGGCACGAACTCCGACGACAACTGGAAGTCTCCGGCGTCAAAACGGGAAATCACCAGCCGCCGGTGACGAGGAGAGGGTACCGCCACGGTGACGAACTCCCGGGCGTCCCGGTCGAAGGCCAACGAAAGGACATACATCTGCCGGGCCCGCACCGTAGCGAACCGGGAGCGGCGGAGTTCCCTCACCCCCCCGGAAGATTCCAGGAAGTGGCGCCACTCCCGGAGCTCGTCCGCCTGAGGGTCTTCACGGAGGAGGACGTAACTCTTGTTCACGGTTCCCACCACCAGGGTATCGCCCAGGAACGCAGCCCCCACCAGATGCCCCAGGTCCACCGCAAAGAAGGGGTCCAACCGCACGTATTTCTCCACCCGGGCCAGAGTGGGGTCCAACAACCAGACTCCATGGCGGTCCGTGGTAGCCAGGAACCGGCCGGAGACGGGATCCCGGGCCAAATCCGTCAGGGCTCCCCTGAGCTGGGCCGTTACCCGTTCCCACCGCACCACGTTCAGGACGGGAAGCCCCAGGAGAGGCCCCCCGGAAGGGTCCGCATCCACCGCGGTCCGAGCCGGATCGGGCCGGGGAACATCCCACGATCCCCGTAGGGAAACAGGGCCCCGCCAGGGCTCACGCCACATCCATACCCAGTGGCGAGGGTTCCAGGAAAAGCGCACGGGATCCGACTGTCCCAGGAAGGGCGGAGGGCCCGTGGTCACGAAGGCCTGGAGGGCGTTGGCCGCTACGACCCCCACGAAGATCCCCGCTGCCCACCGCCCGGCCTTGCCCAGTTCCCGGAGCCCCGGGGTCAGGGTGTCTTCGCGAACGAGAAGCAGAAACACGCCCAGGACCATGAGGACCACCCAATGCACGACCCAAGACCAAACATAGGTGTGCAAGCCGAAGAAGGTCCCCGCAAACCCCTGACCGATGTCCCGGGCCAGGTGAAGACCCGCGTGGCGGATGGCCATATAGGTGCCCCAGCCCGCCACCAGGACCAGAGCCCCCAAATACCTGGGACGGGGGCCGTAGCGCAAAATGAAGAGCCCCAGCAGGGCCATGAGGACCATGGAAGTCCGCTGAGCCCAACAGAGGATGCACGGGGACTCGCCGAAAGCCACCCCCAGCACCACTGCCACCCCCACCGGACAGATCATCATGGCCGCCACAGCCCAGGCCAGGGCCGT
>JAUQOX010000140.1 GCA_030550695.1 Gemmatimonadota bacterium
CGTAGACCGGCACCTCCGAATCGGCGACGGCATTGGTGATCCGCTGGGCCGCATCCACCCTCCCCCCAGGAGTCTCCAGATCCAGGATCACGGCCCGAGCCCCAGCGGCCCGCGCCTCCTTGAGGCTCCGCTCCACGAAGGGAGCCAGCCCCAGCTCGATTTCTCCATGGACCGGCACCACGAAGACGGGTCCGGCCCCTTGAGGGGTTCCATCATCGGGCCAAAGGAGGCAAACTCCTCCTACCAGGGCCAAGCTCAGCAGACGGCGCATGGACATGGTGCCAACCCTTCTCCATGGGGTTCTGCCTGGGGTACCCCTCACAGGGAAGGAGTTTCCCCCTTCCTTCGGACTACGCACGGCGCCAGCGCCTTCTTTGCCGGGCGGAGATCCCCCCGGGATTCCTTGCTCCCCTTCGTACCGTTCCACTAGCTTGCGAACGGGAAAAAGAACCCCTGGCCTGCCGGTAGTATGCCGGCCGGCCCATGAAGACGAAAGACCCAGAGGGCTGGCGGTGCGCCGAGGATCGGACCGGAAAATGGTGGAAATCCTTCGCAAGGCCACCCATGCGTTTGCCGAGCGGGGATTTCACGGGACCGGGATGCGGGACCTTGCCGAGGAGGTAGGACTCAGCCCTGCAAGCCTCTACCACTACGTTCCCTCCAAGGAAGAGCTCCTCTACCGGATCCTGGACGGCGCCATGCGGGCCCTGCTCCAGGAGGTCCGTGCCCAGTCCGACCTGGCCCCATCGGCCGAGGAGCGCTTCCGACGAATCGTTCGGGTCCACCTTTCCTTCGTGGCCGGGCGGCCCCAAGAGGTACGTCTCCTGACCCGGGAATACGATTCCCTCACGGGGAGCCGAAGGTCGGAGGTCCGTAGCCTCATGCTGGAGTACCTCGGCACCGTGTCCCTGGCTTTGGAGGCTCTCCGGCCGTCCCTAGGCCCCCGGGCTCTGCGGGCCTCGGCCTTTGCTTTGATCGGGATGCTGACCTGGGTGCACCACTGGTACCGGCCCTGGCGGGACGTGCCCGTGGAGGCCCTGGCGGAGGGTCTGGCGGAGATCTTCCTCCGGGGATTCCTGGTGGCGAGGGCTTTCGAGACGCCGACGCGCCCCCCGAGGGTGGCCTCCGACGCCCGCCGGGAACGGGCAATCCCCCTCCCACCCTCAGGGGCCTGGTAGGCTTCGACGGGGGGGGCCCCGGGGCCCCTCCATCCCCTGCGGAAAGAAGGAGCTCGTATGGACAAGGGAGATCTCTTCCCCGACCTGGCCCGTCCTGACCCCCCGGCCCGCCTTCGGGCCGCGGCGATCAAGATCCGCTCCTTACGGGGCCAGGTGGGGCACGAGGGCCTGACCCCCGCGGCCACCCGCACCCTCATCGACGAGATCACCGCAGCCTTGGAAACCCTGGCGGAAGCCTTGGAGAGAGACGGATCGTGAGCCGCGCCGGCGGACGACGGCGGCCCTCCGTCCGGCCGTCGGATGACCCTCAGGACAGGGCAGGAGAGCCCCCCGGGGGCCCGAGGGAGGCCAGCTCAGGCCAGGCAAGGGCCGAGCTGGAGGCCTTGCGCCTCCAGATCCAGGAACTGGACGAGTCCCTTGTCCGCCTCATTCGGGAGCGGGACTCCCTGGTCGAGAGGGTGGGACAGCTCAAACGACAGCTCGGGCTCCCCATTCTCGACCCCCCCCGGGAGGCCGCCGTGGTCCGGAAGGTGGTGGAGGTGGCCCGCCGCGAGGGGGTGGACGAAGAGCTGGTCCGGGACCTGATGTGGCGCCTGATGGCCGCCTCCCGGGAGATCCAGCGGCGAGGGGCCGGGACAGGGGGCTAGACCGGGTTCCGCGGTCCGGCCCCCCGGGGAGCCCAAGGGGTGGGGCCGGCCCGGTTTCGGTGGACCGCGGCGGCCGGGGAAAAATGGCGGAGTGGAGGGTGGGGATCCCGAAGGCAAAAGGGGCGCCCACCCGGCAAAAAAAAACGGCGGCCCGGCAGGCCGCCACGGGCTCCGGCCCGGCGGAAGCCCCTAACTTTCCGGATAGACGGACACGAAGCGGCGGTGCGCCCGGGTCTCGAAGGCCACCACGCCGTCCACCAAGGCAAAGAGGGTGTCGTCTCCCCCCTTCCCCACGTTCCTGCCGGGATGGAACTTGGTTCCCCGCTGGCGAACCAGAATGCTTCCGGCGGTAACCCTTTGGCCCCCGAAACGCTTGACCCCCAGGCGCTTCGCCTGACTGTCCCGGCCGTTCCGACTGGAACCGACCCCCTTCTTGTGTGCCATGGTCTCTTTCCTTCCTCCGTTCCCTACGGCCGAACCCCGCCACCCCGGGGCCCGGGGCGTCCTCATGAAAGGTGGACCCCCTGAATGACCACCTCCGTGAATCCCTGCCGATGTCCCCGCTTGCGGCGGTAGTTCTTCCGTCGCTTTCTCTTGAAGACGATGATCTTGGGGGCCCTCCCGTGCCGGATCACCTGTGCCGTGATCCTGGCCCCTTCCACCAAGGGAGCCCCCACCCGTACCTCCTCCCCGTCCGAGGCCAGAAGCACTTCTTCGAAAACGACGGGACTCCCCTCCTCGGCCGGGAGGGAGGGGATGCGGAGCCGCCGGCCGGGCTCGGCCCGGAACTGCTTCCCCCCCGTGCGGAACACTGCGTACATAGGATCCTCAGAGAAACTTGGCTCGCAATGGCTAGACCTGAAAAGCTAGGCTGATTCCTGCTTCGGTCAACCCCGACCCCGGGGAAGCGCGATTCGGCTCGGGACCTGTACGGAAGGGGCCTGGCGGAAGCCGTTGCGGACGAGAGCCCTCCGAGCCCGCCCGAACACGCCCCTCCCTGCCTACAACCTCACATACCGATCCGTGACGTCGGTCTCCGCCGGCCCTGCCAACAACCGGAACTCGTCCTCCCGTAGGAGAGGGTCGTCCACCAGCTCCACCTTCAAGCGGGTCCTCTTCTGGATGTCGTCCAAAAAACCCGATTCCTGCTCCAGAATCTGCAGAGCCACTTCGGGGTGGAGGCGCACCGTGAGCCGCTTCTCTTTTCCCTGGGCAGCCACCCTGAGAAGGGAGCGCTCCAAGCGTCGCACCACGGTGGCGGGGGAAAAGACCCGCCCCGTTCCCCCACAGTGAGGGCAGGTCTGGGTGAGGGAGTGGAAGAGGGAGGGGCGCACCCGCTGCCGGGTCATCTCCACCAGTCCCAGCTCAGAGACCTCGAAGGCCTTGGTCCGGGCGCGGTCCCTGCCGAGGTGGCTCCGCAGTTCGTGAAGCACGCGGTCCCGGTCCTTCTGGGACTCCATGTCGATGAAATCGCACACCACAATCCCCCCCACATCCCGCAGGCGGAGTTGCCGGGCGATCTCCCTGGCGGCATCCAGGTTCGTCTTCAGGATGGTGTTCTCAGGATCCTTTTTGCGCTTGCCCGTGAACCGACCCGTGTTCACGTCGATGGAGACCAGGGCTTCCGTAGGCTCGATGACGATGTAACCGCCCGACGGCAGGTCCACCTTCTTCTGGAACACCTGATGGATCTCTTCCGCGATCCCGAAATGGTCGAAGAGGGGAAGAGAACCGGTGTAGAGGTGGAGCCGGTCCAGGAGGTCCGGTTCCACGGCCTTCAGGTAGCGCACGATTTCGGCGTGGACCTCCCGGTTGTCCACCGTGAGGGAGTCGAACTTGTCGCTGAAGAGGTCGCGAATGACGCCGCTCACCAGCTTGGCTTCCCGATGGATCATGGCGGGAGCCTGCGAGGCCGCCGCTTTCTTCTGGATGCCTTGCCACGCCTCGAGAAGCCGATGGAACTCCTTCTCGAAGGTCTCGCGGGTGAGCTCCTCTCCCACCGTCCGCACGATGACCCCGCCGGCACCCGGGGGGACGATCTCCTTGGCCAGACGCCGGAGGCGGGCCCGCTCGTTTCGGTCTTCGATCTTGCGGCTGACCCCCACGTGGGACGAGCCGGGCATGAAGACCAGGAAGCGGCCTGGAAGGGAGATCTGGCTGGTCAGGCGGGGACCTTTGTTCCCGATGGGCTCCTTGGTCACCTGGACCAGGAGGGTCTGGCCCGGCTCGACGGCCTCCTGAATGGGAACCTCCCGCCGCCCCCTCCTTCTGCCGTTTCCGTTCCCGTTCTCGCCGTTGTCGTCTCCCTCTTCCTCCGCATAGTCCAAGTCGGAGGCGTGGAGGAACCCCGCCTTCCCCTGGCCGATGTCCACAAAAGCCGCCTGGATTCCCGGGAGCACCGCCTCCACCCGGCCCAGGAAGATGTCTCCCACCAAGCGGCTCTGGTCCGGCCGGTCGAACATGAGCTCGGCCAGATGGCCGTCTTCCAGGATAGCCACCCAGGACTCTTGAGGGGTGGCGTTGATCAAGATTTCTCTTTTCAAAACTCACACTCCCATGGCGAACCCCCCGCGCACGGCCACCGTCCGGTCCCTGGTTCCTCCGCGGTTCGTGGGTGTGGAAACCGCGAAGCAGCCCCGGCCACCGGCCGGTGCCCCCCCCGGGGGCTCCGCATACGTGCTTGCCGTCCAGGACGATCAGCTACCCTCACTTCTCGAGGGCTCGTCTTCGCCGGCGAACCCCCGAGCCAGGTGTCGGGCGATGACCATCCTCTGAACCTCGCTGGTGCCTTCCCCGATCTCGCACACCTTGGCGTCCCGCATCATCCGCTCCACGGGGTAGTCGTCGGTGTAGCCCACCCCTCCCAGGAGCTGGACGGCCAAGGTCGTGGCCCGCATGGCCAGCTCGGAGCAGAAGAGCTTGGCCATGGCCGCCTCGCGGCCGAAGGGTTGTCCGTGGTCCTGAAGCCACGCCGCACGGTACGTGAGAAGGCGCCCGGCCTCGATCTCCGTGGCCAAGTCGGCCAGGCGAAAATGCACCGCCTGGAACTCCCAGAGCTTCTTTCCGAACTGCTCCCGCTCCTGCGTGTATCGGAGAGCTTCCTCCAGAGCCCCCTGGGCCAATCCCACCGACAGGGCGGCTACGCCCACCCGACCGGCATCCAAGGTTTTCATGAAGTTCACGAAACCTTCACCCTCGGCACCCAACTGGTGGTCCAAGGGCACGCGGGCATCCTCCAGGAGGAGTTCCCGGGTGTCGGAGGCCCGCCAACCCAGCTTGTCCTCCTTCTTGCCCGCCCGGACGCCGGGGGTGAAGGCCAGCTCCGGCGCATGGCCTACCCCCAAGGCCTGGGTTCGGTCCAGGTCCACGGTAGGCTTGCAGACCACAAAGGAGGTGATCCCCCGGGCTTCCCGGGAGGGATCCGTCATGGCCGTCACCGTGAAGATCTCCCCTACCCCGGCGTGGGTGATGAAGATCTTGGTTCCGTGGATCCGCCAATGATCCCCCTCCCGCACGGCCCGCGTCCGGGTCCGGGAGGCGTCCGAGCCCGCCCCGGGTTCCGTAAGCCCGAACCCCCCCAAGACCCGTCCCCGGGCCAGGAGGGGCACCCACCGGCGTCGTTGCTCTTCGGTCCCGAAGGCCAGGATGGGGGAGGTCCCCAGCGTGGTATGGGCCGACACCGTGATGGCGTGGCTGGCATCGACCCGGGCCAGCTCCTCCACGGCCACGATGTAGCTCCGATGGTCCCGGCCCATCCCCCCGTATTCTTCCGGGATGGGGATCCCCAACCACCCCCGGAGCGCCATTTCCTTGACCGTCTCCCACGGAAACTCCGCCCTCCGGTCCAGGGCCGGGGCCAGGGGACGGATCCTCTCCCTCGCGAAGGCCCGCACCTCTTCCCGGAACTCCAGATGTTCCCGTCCCAGATAAGGTTCCATGGGCGGCAGCTCCGAGGGCGGCCGGTGGCGCCGGGAGGCCGCTCCACAAAGGAAGGCCTTTCGCCTCGAAGGATCGAGTTGCCTCCGGCGGGGATCCCAACCCAAGGGGGAGCCCCCGGGCAGCCATCCCGGCAAACTGGAAAAAGTTACGAAGGCCTTCCGGGCCTGCACAGGTCCCGAAGCCACCCGAGGAGGCTGCGGCGGGCACCGCCCTCGGGCCGGCAGCGGTCGCAGGCCTGGCAGGGGGCCTCCGGGCGGGACTCGCCGAAATAGGACAACAGGGCCCGCCGGCGGCAGCTTTTTTCCAGGGCGTAGCGCTCCACGGCCTCCAGCCGCCTCCGGGCCGCCTCCCGGAGTACGGCCAAGGTTTGCCAGGGAGGGTGCTCCGCCGTCAGGCGGACACGCACCCGGGTCGGAGGGGCCTCCCCCTCCTCGCCCTCCAAGAGTTCCAGAGCGCCCGACCGGGCCAGAGCCTGGAGGGCCTGCACCACCTCACGGGAGGCAAGCTTGCCGCCCAGGGCCCGCCGAAGGCTCTCCAGGGAAAGGGAGGTGATCTCCCCCTCCCCCCTGGCCCCCTCCGCCCGCTGCAAGGCCCCCCACAGGCGGCGGAGCCGCTCCGGTTCCGGATAGGCCGCGGCCAGGAACCCTTCGTGGACCCCCCGGTCCCGGGGCCCGTAGAGGGCCATGCAGCGGGCTTCTTCGCCGTCCCGGCCGGCCCGGCCGGCTTCCTGGTAGTAGGCCTCCAGACTCCCCGGAAGCTGGTAGTGGAGGACCATGCGGACGTCGGCCCGGTCGATGCCCATTCCGAAGGCATTGGTGGCCACCACCACCGGCGCGGGATCTTCCAGGAAGCGCTCTTGGACGCGGGTCCGGAGGGCCGCGGGCAAGGCGGCGTGGTAGGAGAGGGCCGCAAGACCCGACCTGGCCAGGTCACGGCGCACCGCCTCCACCGCCCGCCGTGTGGAAGCGTAGACGATGGTGGCCCCCCTGCGGGTGGCCAAGCGCTGGAAGAGGAGCCCGAGCTTTTGGCGGTGGGAAGAGGCTTGCACCACCTCCCAGTGAAGGTTGGGGCGGTCGAAGGTTCCCACCACCACCAGGGGATCGCGGAGTCCGAGCCACCGGGCAATCTCCTGTCTGGTGCGGGGCGTGGCCGTGGCCGTCACCGCAAGGAAGGGGGCGGACGTCCCCTGCCGGAGCTTGCCGATGCGGAGGTAGCTCGGGCGGAAATCATGGCCCCACTGGGAAATGCAGTGGGCCTCGTCCACCGCCACCAGGGATAGGGGCACCCTGTCCAGGAGGAGCCGAAACGACGGGACCTCCAGGCGTTCAGGGGCGACGAAGAGCAGGCGCGTTCGTCCCTCGGCGGCCCTGGTCCACACCTCCCTGGCTTTTTCCACCGGCAAGGTCGAGGTGAGATAGTCCGCGGCGAGGCCCCTTCGGCGGGCCCGAAGGGTCTGATCCTCCATGAGAGAGATGAGGGGGCTCACCACCAGGACCATCCCCGGGAGGAGGAAGGCAGGAAGCTGAAAGCACACGCTCTTCCCGCCGCCGGTCGGAAGGATCCCCAGGGCGTCGCGCCCTGCCAGGACGGCCCTGACCAAGGCCTCCTGACCTGGCCGGAACTCGCTATGGCCGAGGTGGCGCTGGAGGGCCTCCACCAAGGGCGGGCCGGCCCCCGGCGGGCGGAAGTCTTCCCTCCTCAGGCTGGGGGGAGGGGGGCTGGGGGACATGGGGGCCCGGCTTCCTTCTTCCCTTCCATCGTGGTCCGGTGTTTCGCCTCGTCCGGGCATGGCCG
>JAUQOX010000141.1 GCA_030550695.1 Gemmatimonadota bacterium
TCCCCTCCTTCGGTCCGCCTTCCGGGCCCTGGCCCCGGGGCGCCCGGCGCCAGGGGTGCCGGAGCCGACGGCGGGCGGTCCGCCTCAATACCTCAGATTCGCCGCCGAGGCCAGTTCTTCCATGAGCTTCCGGGCTTCGGGGCTCAAGCTCTGCGGCACCTCCACCTTGACCTCCACCAGGAGGTCGCCGGTTCGGCCCCCCTTCTCCACACCCTGCCCCCGGATCCGAAAACGGGTCCCTGACTGGGTCCCCGGGGGGATCTTCAAGAGCACCTTCTTGCCGTCCACGGTCCGAACCCGGACCTTCGACCCCAGGGTGGCCTGGGCAATGTTGATGGGGATGGTCACCAGCAGGTCCAGCCCTTCCCGTCGGAAGAAGCGGTGGGGCTTCACCTTGAAGGTGATGATCAGATCCCCCGGAGGCCCTCCGAGGCTCCCCCGTTCCCCCTGGCCGGAAAGACGCACCCTGGTGCCCGTTTCCGTGCCCGGCGGGACCGTCACCTGAATCTTTCGGGTCTGCCGGACCGATCCTGTCCCCCGGCAGCTCGGACACGGCTGCTGGGGAATCGAACCCCGCCCCATGCATGCGGGACAAGGGCGGCTCACGGCAAATCCCCCCTGGCCGAAGGCAATGGTCCCGGACCCCCCGCATTCGGAGCACGGTCGCACGCCGGAGCCGGGCGCCGCTCCCGACCCCCCGCAGCTGGCGCACTCCTCGGTGATGGGCACCTGAACCGTCACCCGCCCACCCCGGACGGCCGTCTCGAAGGGCACCTCGACGCTGTACTCCACATCTCTGCCGGCCACGGGGCCCCGACTGCTTCTACGGCCCGATTTTCGCCCCCGGTCGAAAAGGCTGGAAAAGAGGTCCGAGAGCCCGCTGCCGAAAACGGAAAGGTCCTCGAAAGAAAAACCGCCTCCGCCGGGCCCCGAAAACCCGCCCCCCGCCCCCCCCCACGGGGCCCCCCCCCCCCCCCCCCCCCCCCCCCAACCACCCCCTGCCCCACCGCCGAACCCGAAAGCCCCCAAGCGGCGCATCTGGTCGTATTGCTTCCGCTTCTCGGGGTCGGAAAGGACCGAGTAAGCCTCCCCGATGTCCTTGAACTTCTCTGCCGCCTGGGGATCACCCGGGTTGGCATCGGGGTGATACTGCTTGGCCAGTTTCCGGTAGGCCTTCTTGATTTCCTCGGGAGTCGCCGATTCCTTGACCCCGAGGATCTCATAGAAATCCTTTGTCGCTGTGGCCATCCCTTCCCTCCACGCTCAACCCACGTCCCCGTCGTCGGGCGCCCCCTGCCCCGCAACCTGGACGCCGGCCGGCCGTAGGGCCCGAGGAGAGCCCTCTCCGGACCGGCCGGCCGGGGGAAAACACCCTCGCACACCCACGCAACCCTGGCGGCTCACGCCTCAGTCCTCGGTCTTGAACACGCTGACCCGGGCTGGCCGCACCAGGTGGTCACGGAACCGATAGCCTTTTTGGTAGACCTGCTGAACCCGGTCCTCCAGAGCGGGGTCGGAGGCCGGGACCCTGGCCACCGCTTCCATGACGCCCGGGTCGAAAAGCTCTCCCACCGGGTCCAGGGATACCAAGCCTGCATCGGCCAAGACCTTCTGGAGCTTGCGCTCCACCAGGCCTACCCCCTCCACGAGGCCGTTCAGCCCGCCGCCCGCGGCGTGCTCCCGCACCCGCTCCAGGTCGTCCATCACCTCCACCAGCGACCGGATCAGGTCCGCCTGTGCCCGGACCCAGGCGGAAGCCAGTTCCTGGTTCATCCGCCTGCGGTAGTTCTCGAAATCCGCCGCCAGCCGAAGGTGCTGGTCCTTCAGCCGGTCCAGATCCGCCTGCAGGGCCGCAAGCTCCTCGCGCAAGGCCGCTTCTTCCGGTGCCTCAAGGGAGGCCGTCGGGACCCCTGCCCCCTTTTCCAGGCCGTCCGGGGCGTCCCATCCCCCCTCCTTGGCCCCATCCTCCGAACCTGGGCCGGGCGATTCGCCCTCCCCCCGAGGCCCGGCCTTCGGGCTTCCTTCCCGGGAGGGCGCAGGAGGGGTCTCCCCCTCATGCCCTTCCCGATCCTTCGGACCCTCGACCGAGGCCGGTTCCCGGCCTCCTTTCCGCTTCCGTCCCCGGGAGCCGTCACCTCCCCATGGGTTCTCGGGATTCATCGTCTCTCTCGCCATTCTTTGGACCACGCTCACTTCGGGTCCGGCGGCGGTGTCTCCCGCCGCCCGACACCGGCCCGTTCCAGGATCCACCGGACCACCAGACCGATCACAAGCTGGCGGTCCAGGTCGTGGAAGGGTTCATGCCTTCCCTGCTCCAGAATCTCCACCTTGACCTCTCCGCCCACAATTCCCCGGGCCAGGGCCAGGGTGGCGGCGCTCTTCACCACACCGTCCGCCTGGGGCACCAGGAAGAGGAGGGGAAGGCGGTGAGGCCCACCCCAGCGCATGATCTCCCCCTGGGCCTGGAAAGCTTCCCGGAACATCCGAAGCGTCAGGGATCTTTGGATATCCGGGTCCAACCGCCGGGCTCGGACCATGGCGGGATCCCGGGTCAGGGCCTCCGGCCGAAGCCCCAGGGGAACCCGCACCCTCGGCAGCCCCCGCCCCAACCAGGCACCGAAGCGGCAGACCACCGCGGGAAGTGCCGTGGCGAGCCAGGGCGCCGAGAGCACGGCGCCCGAGTACGGGAAGGGAGGCGCCCGGAGACGCCCGAGGGCGATGAGCCCCCCCAGGGAATGGCCCAGCAGGAAAGAGGGGAGGGTCGCCGCACCGGCTTCTTCGGCCAGCACCTCCTCCATCCTCTTCACGTCGTCCAGGTAGAGGGAGAAGGCTTCCACGTCCCCCCGGGGGCCGCCGGAGCCGCCGTGACCCCTGAGGTCGAAGGCAAGAAGGTGAATTCCCGCTTCGGCCAGCCCAGCCCCCACATGGTCGTAGCGCCCCGAATGCTCCCCCAGGCCGTGCACCAGGAGGGCCGCCGCCCGGGGGGAAGAGGCCTGCCAGAACCGCCATTTCAGGGGGGTGCCCCCGCTCCCCAGGACCACGCCGGTACGGGACGGGATCATCACCACCCCCGGCTGGCTCCCGCCCACCGCCGCCACCGCCCAGGCCCGTGGCCCCCCCGCACCTGCCTAGGCCGGGCCTCAACCCCTGCCCTTCCCACCACTCTCTTCCATCCAGCGATAGACCAGGTGCAGGGCGCTCTGGGCCGCCCGTTCCCGGACCTCGTGCCGCCCCCCCCCGAACCGCTCCCTCCGCGCCCGCACCTCCCCCTGCCACCACCCCGCGATCCATACCGTACCCACGGGTTTCTCGTCGGTGCCACCCCCCGGCCCGGCAATGCCGGTGATCCCGATTCCCACCGACGCCCCGAACCGCCAAGCCACACCCCGAGCCATTTCTTCAGCCACCTCCCGGCTCACCGCCCCCTTCTCCTCCAACAAGTCGGCCCCGACGCCCAAGAGGGACCTCTTGGCCTGGTTGGAGTAGGCCACCACCCCCCCCAAGAAGTACTCCGAGGACCCGGGCCAATCGGTGAGCCTCCGGCATACCAGGCCGCCGGTGCAGCTTTCCGCCACAGCCAACGTAGCTCCCCTTGCCTTCAGGGCCGTCCCCAAGGCCTCGGCAAGGTCACCGGACGGCGAGGTATAGAGGTGACCGGCCAGGACCCCGGCCAACGTGTCCGCCACCCGGTCCAGCTCCTCCTCGCCCTTCCCCTCTTCGTCGGGGCGGACCACAAGGCGAACCCGAACCCCTTGAAGGTCGGGGAGAAAGGCCACCGAGACGCCCCCCATCCCCTGGGGAAAAGCACGTTGGACACTTTCCGCCAAGAGGGATTCGGGGATCCCGGTGGTGTGGAGGACACGCTGGAGGAGGGGGCGGAGTCGCCCCTCGAACCGTGCGAGAAGGAACGGGCGGACCTCCTCAAGGAAAAGTTCCCGCATCTCCGAGGGGATCCCCGGCAGGAGCACCACCAAGCCCCCCCGGGGTGTGTCCAAGGCCAAGCCCGGGGCCGCACCGCGGGGATTCGGCAGCACCCGGGCCCCCGCCGGAACCAAGGCCATGGACCGGGCCATGGGAGGAACGCCCTCCATCCCTCGAGCCCGGTAGCGGGCTTCCAGATCGGCCAAGACCTGGGCGTGGGGCTCCAGGGGGCGGCCCAAGAAGCGGGCTACCGCATCCCGGGTCCGGTCGTCGGGGGTGGGCCCAAGCCCGCCGGTGACCACCACCACGTCGGCCTCCCGCAGAAGCTCCTCCAAGGCACCGGCGATGACCGCTTCGGAATCCCCCACCTGAACCCGCCGGCAGATCCGGAAACCCAAGTCCGAGAGCCCTGCCGCCAGCCAGCTCCCGTTGGTGTCCACCGTGGCGCCCAGGAGGAGTTCGTCGCCCACTCCCAGCACGGCCGCCACGGGCACCGTCGGCTCGAGAGAAGTCGTCATGAGCCTTGCAACCCCAGGACAGCCCGGTACTTCCAGAGATAGACCCCCATGGAGAAGACCGTCAGCCCGATGGCGATCCAAAGGGTGATGCCGATCCAAGCACCGTGAAAGGCCGACCACCAGTGCCAGAAGCCCCCCGTCCATCCTTGTTCCAGAGCCAACATCTTCAAGGGATACCACAACAGGAGCCCCCCGGCAAAGAGACTCTGGAAAAGGGCCTTGCGTTTGCCAGCCTTACCCGCAGGGATCACCACCCCCCGGGCTGCCCCCCAACTGCGCAAGAGGGTCACCGCAAGCTCCCGACCCAAAACCAGCACGAGCACCCACAGAGGCAGTCTGCCCCACCAAGGGATAGACCCCACCGGGTCGTCGCCGTGGGAAAGCAGATAGAAGGGAACCAAAGTGGCCACCAGCAGAAGCTTATCTGCAAGAGGGTCCAAGAATTTTCCCAAGTTGGTCACCAGACCTTGCTTGCGGGCAAGGTATCCGTCCCAAACGTCGCTCACGGCTGCCGCCAAAAAGAGGAGAAAGGCCAGAAAACGCGCCGAAATCGAGCTGGTTACCGTCAGGGCAAAGATGGCCGGACAGGCCAGGATCCTGGCCATGGTGAGGAGGTTGGGCAGAGTCAAGCGGCTGGGAGCCATAGGCGCCTCAGCTCAGGGACTTCACCACCAACTTGCTGACAGCGCTGAGAGTGGGAAACACCCCTTTGCCTTCGACGGCCACCGCCTCGAAGTCAGGAACCCCCATGGGGTTGAGGATGGCGCGGAGCTCCTCCACCGGCAGGATATCCGGAAGATCCCTCTTGTTGTACTGGATGACAAAGGGGATGGTTTGGATGTCGTACCCGTACGATTCCATGTTCTCGTACAGGTTGTGCATGGCCTCGATGTTCGCCTCGAGGCGGGAACTCTGGGAATCGGCCACGAAGATCAGCCCGTCTACACCTTTGAGGATGAGCCGCCGGCTGGCGTTGTAATAGACCTGGCCGGGAACGGTGTAGAGATGAAAGCGAGTCTTGAAGCCACGGATTTCCCCCAGATCTACAGGCAAGAAATCGAAGAAGAGGGTGCGATCCGTCTCGGTGGCCAGGGAAATCATCTTCCCCTTGCTTTCGGGGTTCACCTTGGAGTACACCTGCTCCAGGTTGGTCGTCTTACCCCCCAGGCCCGGCCCGTAATAGACCACCTTGCAGTTGATCTCTCGGCTCGCGTAGTTGATCATGGACATGATCAAGCCCTACGCTCCTCTCGGGCCTGCGGGGGACCGTCCCCCAAAGTGTGCACCCGCTCCGGAACGCAAGGCATGAGCGCCCTCTCCCGCCAGCGGGCCGTTTCCAGGGAGCAAAACTCGGGCCCCCGCCTTGTTCTGGCAAGAACTTTCACTCTTGGCTTCCTTTTTCACCTGCCCGGGGAGTTCCCCTGGTGGCCTCCCGTTCCATCCGGGTGAGGATCACCCGGCCGCGGTTCCTGAGCCAGGCCGTGGGCTCCCACACCACGTAGTCCCGGAGCAAGGTGATGTTGTCCACCGTCGGCCTCGACCGGGCCAGGTGGCCCAAACACGCCAGCCTCCGAAGGGGGGAAGGACTGAAAAGGTCCCGACGGTGGCGGATCATCTGCCGCCGTACCAGCCAAGCCAGAGCGCCGCCGGCCGCCGCCACCGCCAGGGCGGCGAGTCCCGCCGTTTTCCACACCTGTTTCTTGTCCAAGGACCCTACATCTCCCGGCGCCCTTCCAGCGCCTCGGCAATGGTGCTTCCGTCCACGTACTCCAGATCACTTCCCACGGGGATCCCCCGGGCCAGCCGGGTTACCCGGGGCCCCAGGGGCCGCAAAAGCCCTTCCAAAAACACAGCCGTGGCTTCCCCTTCCACCGAAGCGTTGGTGGCAAGGATCACCTCCCGAATCCCTCCACCCACGACCCGTGCCAGCAGCCGCTCTACTCCCAACTGTTCCGGACCTATGCCGTCCAGGGGAGAAAGACGCCCCCCCAACACATGGTACACACCCCGATAGCGTCCCGCCCGCTCGATGGCTCCCACATCGAAAGCTTCTTCCACCACGCAAAGGAGTCCCCGATCCCGGGAGGGGTCCCCACAGACGGAGCAGAGCTCGTCCTCTGTGAAGTTCCCACACTCCCGGCAGGGGTGGATCTTCCGGGTCAGGTCCTCCAAAGCCCGGGCCAGGCGGAGGGCCTCTTCCGGGGGTCGTTTCAGGAGGTGGAAAACCATCCGGACGGCGGTCTTGGGCCCGACTCCCGGAAGTCGGGAGAACTCCTGGACCAGCCGTTCCATGGCGGACATGGCCGGAGGAGGCTCCGTGGCCTAGACGAGACCGGGAAACTGGAAAGGAAGGGCTCCGGCCGCCTTACGCATTTCGGCTTCGTAGTATTCCCTGGCCTTCTTCTGAGCCTCCGTCACCGCCGCGAGGACCAGGTCCTCCAACAATTCCACGTCCCCCGCTTCCACCACCGAGGGGTCGATGCGGAGCGCCCGAAGACTGCCCTTCCCGTCCACCGTAGCCTTGACCATCCCGCCCCCCGACGAGGCGGTGATCTCCTGTGCGTTCAGCTGCTCCTGGAGCTGGACCACCCGCGCCTGGAGCTGCTGGCCCATCTGCAAGAGTTGTTGGAGATGGTTCATGGAGAAGCTCTCCCATGCTTCGCCTCTCCCGGGTTCATCCCAGGAGTTCCAGATCGAGTTCTTGTACAGCCTCCTCAAGGCCGGGTTCCTTGGCGGCAAGCTCGGCGAACCGGTCTCGGGCCAGGACCTGGGGGCCAATCCGCTCCTGTTCCTGGGTTTCCCAAGGGAGGATTTCCATGGCCGCATCCGCCCCGGGAGGGTACAGTCCCCCGAGGGCCTTCCGGAGGGCCGCCTGGATCTCCGGTTCCCGAAGTCTGGCCAAACCGGGCCCCGGGGGGACGTGGAGCCGGATGGAGGCCGGTGTCGGGAACTCCACCCGGGCCCCTTTGAGGAAGGGGGTGACGCCCCTGGGGAGGGGTCCCCCGGAGCCGGAGAGGAGGGCCGACCAGGCCTCCGGAAGGGAGGCGGGGGGGGTCTGCCGCCCCCGGGACAAGGGCGACGCCTCC
>JAUQOX010000142.1 GCA_030550695.1 Gemmatimonadota bacterium
ACGGCCAAACCGCCGGCCCCCGACGCAGCCAGGGCAACCCCCACCCCCACCCCACCCCCCACCCCCCCCGCCGCTCCCCCCCCAAGACCCGCACCCACGTACTCGCCTCGACGGCCCGGCTCCACCTCGAGTTCCACCAGGGTATGGCCGTCCCCCAAAGGCTCCAGGCGGACGGACACGCCTTCCGCATTGGCCACCGGTGAATTCCGGGCAATCGAGAGGAAGGCTCTGGCCAGCTCGGCCCCCAAATCCCGGGCCCTCCGGTACATCTGCAACCCCCGGGCGCTCCGGACCGGACGGAGGAGGCGGGTCCCCAGGAAGAAGTCCTCCAAAGTTCGGCCCAGTTCCTCCGGGCTCCCCTTGACCACCCGGACCACCCGCACGGAGGAAGGACCGTACCAGCGGTCCAGGAGCCCCGCCGGCGGGGGTGGAGCCGACCGCACCTCCGCCAGAGCCCGCCGCACGTACTCCTCTTCGAGACCCACCTCCCGGGCGATGCGGAAGACCTCCGCCTCGGTGAGGATCTCCTCTCCCCCGTCGGGGGTCTTCGCCGCCAGCTCCGCAGCCCGGCGGATCACCTCGTCGAACTGCCGGCGGGTCAGACCCTTCCCTGGCTCCATGGTCCTTCGGCCCTTCCCCGGGAGGGAAATCCATCCCTCCTCAGACGAACTCCTCCGAAGGCTGGCCCTCCTTCAGATACTGCCGGAAAGCCGCCTTGTTGTTGGCCTTCATGTAGGCTTCCACCGGGTCGATGACCCCGGCCATGAGGTATTCCAGGATGTGCTGATCCAACAGCTGCATCCCGTCCTTCTTTCCCGTCTGGATCAGGGAGGGGATCTGATGGATCTTGTTTTCCCGGATCAGGTTGGAGATGGCCGGCGTTCCCACCATGATCTCCATGGCCGCCACCCTTCCCTTGCCGTCCTTGCGGCGCAAGAGCACCTGAGAGACCACCCCCTTGAGGGACTCGGCCAGCATCGCCCGGATCTGGTCCTGTTGGTCCGCCGGGAACACGTCGATGATGCGGTCTACGGTCTTGGGGGCCGAGTTGGTGTGCAGGGTGCCGAACACGAGATGGCCCGTTTCCGCCGCCGTGATCCCCAGTTCGATGGTCTCTCGATCCCGCATCTCCCCCACCAGAATCACGTCCGGGTCCTCCCGCAGGGCAGCCCGGAGGGCGTTGGCGAAACTCTTCGTGTTGGTTCCGATCTCCCGCTGGTTCACCAGACACTTCTTGTTCGGGTGGGTGAACTCGACGGGGTCTTCGATGGTGAGGATGTGGTCCGCCCGGGTCTCGTTGATCAGGTCCACCATGGCAGCCAGGGTGGTGGACTTCCCCGAGCCCGTGGGGCCGGTGACCAAAACCAGCCCCTTGGTGAGCATGCAGAACCGCCGGACCGACTCGGGTAGCTTCAGGTCGTCGGCGGTGAGGATCTTGGAGGGGATGGTACGGAAGACCGCGCCCAATCCCTTCCGTTGCCAGAAGATGTTCACCCGGAACCGAGCCAGCCCTTCGATCTCGTAGGCGAAATCGAAATCCTGGTGCTCCAGGAACCGCATCCTCCAGTTCTCCTCCATGATCTCGAAGAGGAGCGCCTCCATGTCCTTGGGGGTGAGATCGCGGAACTTCACCCGCTGCATGTGCCCATGGACCCTCATGATGGGCGGAGCCCCCGTGGTGAGATGCAGGTCGGACCCGCCGCTCTGGACCAGGAGCTTCAGGAACTGATCGATCTGGGCCATGTCCTTTCTTGCCGCCTCCGGTTCGTGAAGGGATGGACGCCGGGGATGACTACCCCCTCAAGGGCTCCAGGGACCATTGGAGGGACCCGCCCTCCCCCTGGACGATCCTGAGTTCCCACCGGACTCCCGCGTCGTAGGCCGTCCGGAGCTTTTCCGCCGGATCCCACCGCACGAAGGCGCAGGCCGCCAGGTCCAGACAGAGATCCAGCCAAAGGGAGGGGCTCCCCCCCAAATCCACGGTGACCACGTCGAAGTGGAAGGCCCGAACCGCCTCCAGTTCCTCTTTCCAACGTTCCGGGGAGCCGGGGGGGAGATCCAGGGAGAAGGCCTCCTTTGCGGCCCCGCCCTCCTTGTCGTTCACATACAGGCTCCGCCAAGCCGGATCCAGGAGGAGGAGGGGAAGATGGGGGAGGAGTTCGTACCCCAACCCTTGGGGTTCCGTGAGGACCAGAAAACGGGCGGATCCGGAGCGGGCCAAGAGACGGATCTCCGACAGGATCCCCGGCGGGGGCGGAGAAAACCGCTCCTCCAGAATCAGACGCTCGTGGACCGGCCGGAACAGGAACTCCTGGCCGGTCTCGTCGCCCATGTAGCGCACATCCACGGAACTCACGATCCCCTTGCGGTTGAGCTGGGCCGTCCACTGCCCCCTCCCCTTGGCCGCCACCTCCGGGGGCAAGGCGGGGACCAGCATGTCCCGTAGTTGCGCCTCCCACAAACCGTTGAGTGGACGCCGCCGGATGGTGCCGGCATCTTCGAACCATCCCCAGGCCCGGACACCCCGTGCGGAGATCCCGAACCGGCTGGAGGCGGCATCCAAGGCCATCCCGAAGACCTCCTCCAGGGACAGGGGCACCGGCCGGTCGCCCTCCTCGAAGGCCGCCGCCCTGGCGTACACCTGGCGGATGAGGTCCCGGATGACATGGGGCGAGGCCAAGGCCAGCTCAATCTTCAGGTCCGTCCGGGCCTGAAGCTGATCCACGGCCTCCGTTTTCATGGGGGAATCCACGACCACGGTGAGGGTGTCCTGGGTTTTCAGGATGGGGAGGGTGAGGTGGGCCAAGGCCCACTCCGGCGAGACCAGGCTGGCGGCCTCCGGATCGATGGCGTCGGCCTCCGGGAACACATAGGGCAGGTCGAACTGGGAGGCCAACCCCCAGTCCAGCTCTTCCTGGGAAACCAGACCCAGGGCCAGAAGGGCCTCGCCGAAGTAACCTCCGTGTTCCCGCTGGTACTCCAACGCCCGGGCCACATCCTCTTCCGTGATGCGGCCGAAGCCGGCCAGGATCTGGCCGATGGTGCGACGTTTGGCCATGTGGACTCTTCCGTCGGAGGGAGGGTGGAACGTGCAATATGGGGGCGAGGTCGGGTGGGCGGAAAGGATCACCGGCGCCCTTCGCCGGCCCTCAGGCCAGGCTGGACCAAGATCACCCCGGCCATCCTGCCGCCGTGGCCCTCGGCAAGGAAAGGGTAGGCGCCGGGGGGGGCCTCTTCCAACCGAAAAAGGAAGCGGCTCCCCCGATAGACCAGCGGGGGGCTGGTTCCTTGGCCGGAGCGGTCCAGCCATTCCCGCTGGGGCACCTCCAGGGAGTCCGGAAGGAATCGTACCACATGGACCCGGTGGTCCACCGTCACGAACTCCACGGCGTCTCCCGACCGCACTTCCAGCCAGGTGGGAACGACGTGCTCCTGGGAGCCTCGGCCTCCGAGAACCACCCGGTGGAGGCGAGCCCCCGGCGAAAGACCCAGGGCACGGGCTGCCTCCCGTTCGGGATCCGGTGGAGGGGCCCCCTCCCCCCCGCAGGCTACTCCCAGCACGCCCCCCCCCACCAACCCCAGCCACAGCCGGAAAACCAAGAAGCCGACCCCCCTGGGGAGGATCGGCTTCTCGCGGCCGGACAGGCCCTCGGGCTGCACGGCCTCAGCCGCCCCGATGGCTCAGAGTCCACACGTAGGCGGCCACCGCCCGGACCTCCTCGTCGGAGATGGTGCTACCCCCTTTGGGGAGCATGATCCCGGGGTGCTCCTTGGGCTCGGGCACGCCGGTGAGCACGAGGTTCACGATCCCTTCGTAGGTGCCGTCGGTATTGATCCATTGGCCGTCGGTGAGGTCCGGCGCCAGGGGGCCTCCCGTTCCGTCCGCCATATGGCAGGTATGGCAGAGGCCCACCCCGGTGAAGATGGCCTTCCCCTGGGCCACCATCTCCGCCGTGACCCCCTCGGGAAGTTGGATCCCCGCCAGGGAGACCTCGGCCGCCTGCCCGCCGGTGGGTTGGGCCCCGGGAGTCGTGGAAGGCTGTCCAGCCGGCGGGGCACCCTTCTCCCCTCCACAAGCCGCCAGCCCCAGGAGGGCGGCGAGGACGAAAGACTTCTTCACAGCGTTCACGATGTCACCTCCGTTCCGCACGCGATGCAAAACCGCCAGTTGAGTTCCAGTTCCTCGCCGCACTCGGGGCAAGGAATGAGACGCACGTTGCTCCCGCAGTAGGGGCAAAAACGTACCCCCGGCCTCCGGGGAAGGTTCTCCCGACACCAGGGGCAGGTATCCGGCGCGGGCGGAAGGTCTTGAGGCCCTTCCGGCGCCAAAGCCCGACCCCGGCGTCGCCCCTGGGGTCCCGCAGCCTCCCCCGGCTCCTCCCCGCCTTCCCCCTCACCGCCTCCGCGCCGGGCCTGTCCACCTTGCGGGGAAGGCTGGGGGAAAACCTCCCCAGCGGGCCGCTGGGAATCAAGGGGGCCCCATTCCCCTTGGTCCGGCACCACGGTGCCGTGCTCCGGACCGCGGCCCAAGTCCCCCCCCGCCGCCCCGCCGAGGGGCGGCCCCGCCAAATCCGCCGCTGCCTTCGGACGGGCGGCCTCCACGAACTCCCACAGCTTCTTCGGATTCAGACGGACGTCGGCGGCGGCAAACTCCCGGTAGAGACCGGTGTTAGGCGTGGGGGACTCCAGTTCCCGGCGGATCTCCTCCCGGGCCGCGGGGGACTCAAGGATCAGGTAGTCACCCTCCCCGCCCAGCAGTCGCAGGAGGGCGTGCTCGTAGTCGGCGCTCAAGGCCACGCCGATCTGGTCCCTGTGGGTCCGGTACGGCACCAGGTCCTGGTAGATCTCCGCCACCGTGAACGGCGCCTCCAATTGGTCGGGATGGACTTCCTGCATCCGCCGAACCAGGCTGGCGAAGAATCTCCGGAGCACTTCGTCGTCTTTCAGGAAAGGCATGCCTCTCCTCCGTGGGCTACAGATCTCCGTTGCGCCGGCTCCCCGGGGGAGCCGGCCCCGGTGCCTCGGGGAAGACCGTCATGGGCAAACTTCCGCCCCTCGGCCCCTGCCCCCCGTCCCCCGAAGACGCCCCTCCGTGCAAGACATGGGGCCCGCATTGCCGCTGCCGCCGGTTTCGCAACCAGGCCGCGCTCGTCCTTGCAAGACATGGGGCCCGCCCTTACCTCTGCGATGCGAAAGGGACCCCGCAGAGGGGACAGACCCAGAGCTTGCCGGAGCGGACCAGTCTCTGTTGGGGCCCATGGCGCGGGCAGACGGGGTCCCGGCCCCCCTCCAAGGCTGCCTTCACCTGGGCCCGTTCGGCCCGGCTGGCCTTGGGAATCTCCAGCACATAACGGAGCGAAGAGGTGCTGCATTCCAACAGGACCCTGCCGCCTCCCCCTTCCACCTCCTTCACCCCCAGGACCTCCAGGAACCCTCCCATGGGGGACCGGAGGCGCTCGCCGCGGTAGTAGCGGGCCAAGGTCTTGCGGTCTCGGGGAAGGGGGAGGGGATTGGAGGGGCTTCCCGGCTGGGCGGTCGGGCCGGCGGTCTCGGGCATCGGCAAACGAGGACGGTTTCACCTGGTCGAGGATCCCCCGATCCTTCCGGAACCCCGGGGGGACGGGGAAGCGGGGGCGAAGTATAGCACCCTTGCCTCCGCCCTGCCAGCGGGCCAAGAGCCGGCAGGGTGACACAAGGGGCAGGTGGACGGACGGCCCCAGGACCCTTCCTGGATCTAGACCTCGGAACCGGCCCTTTCCCCTGTACCGGAGGCGGCCGCTCCCTGGGGAAGGTCCCCGGAGGGGGCGGCAGGGCCGGCGGACTCCCGAAGGTGGAAGCCGAACCGTTTCCTGCCGTGGGGAATGGCGGGCTGGCAGAACCGCATCCCCACCGTGAACAGCTCCTGCAGATCGCCCTCCGACAGCTCGGGATACCGCTCCGCCAGGTAGTCGATGGTTTCCTTCATCCAGTGCCGCTGGTCGCTTTCCTGGGCATGAAGCACGCCGCAGCGGTTGATGTGGCTGAAGAGCTCGTCCCGCGCCCGGTTCAGAATGGCTTCCTTGGCCAACGTCTCCTCCCAACGTCTCACGGAGGACTGGCGTCCCCCCGAAAGAAATTCGATGTTCCAAACCCGAAACCTAATGGAAGGACGCGCCCATGGAAACCAGGGATTCCGGAGCCGTAACCCCTCCCGATGCCGTGACCTTGGAGGTGTACCGGCACCTGTTCACCGCACTGGCCGAGGAGATGGGGGCCGCCCTCCGCCGAGCCTCCTTTTCTCCCAACATCAAGGAGCGGCGGGACTACTCCTGTGCCCTCTTCGACCGCCGGGGCCTGGCGGTGGCCATGGGGGACCACATGCCGGTCCATCTGGGGGCCATGCCCATGAGCGTGGAAGCGGCCCTGCGGGAAGCCGGTCCCCTGGCTCCGGGAGACGTGGTGATCCTCAACGATCCTTTCCGGGGGGGGACCCATCTGCCGGACATCACCCTGATTTCGGGGGTCTTTGCCCCGGCGGCGGAAGGGGAGGAAGGGGCGGCCCCCCTCCTGTTGGGCTACGTGGCCTCCCGGGCCCATCACGCCGATGTGGGGGGGATGTCTCCGGGTTCCATGCCCCTGGCCCGGGAGATCTTCCAGGAGGGGTTGAGGATTCCGCCGGTCCACCTGTTCCGGCGCGGCGTCCGGAACGAAGAACTCTGGGCCACACTTCTCGCCAACGTGCGTACTCCGGAAGAGCGGGGGGGGGACCTGGACGCCCAGCTGGCGGCCCTCCACACGGGAAACCGGAGGCTCCTGGAACTGGTGGAGCGGAGGGGAGCGCCGGAGGTCCTGGCGGCCATGGAGGCCCTCATCGCCTATGCCGACCGATTGCTGGAGGAAGGGATCCGGCGAATCCCCGAGGGGAGGTACCTGGCGGAAGACGTCATGGAAGACGACGGTTTCGGCAACCGTGAGCTCCCCATCCGGCTGGCCCTGGAGATCCGGGAGGGCCGGATCCTTTTGGACTTCACCGGAACGGCCCCCCAAACGGAAGGGGGGATCAACGCCGTGGCGGCCATCACCGTGTCGGCCTGCCGCTATGTGGTCCGGTGCGTGGTGGAAGCGCTCCTGGGGACCCCCCTCCCCGCCGGGGGCGGATCCATGGGGAGCGTCGAGATCCGGCTGCCGCCCCGCTCCCTGGTCAACGCCGCCCCTCCGGCCAGTGTGGCGGCGGGGAACGTGGAAACCAGCCAGAGGATCACCGACGTCCTCCTCCTGGCCTTCGGGCAGGCCCTTCCCGGACTGGTGCCGGCGCTTTCCCAGGGTACCATGAACAACCTCACCGTGGGCGGGCTGGATCCCCGGACGGGAGAACCCTTCGCCTACTACGAGACCGTGGGTGGAGGCCACGGGGGGGGACCCCAGGGACCGGGACTGTCCGGGGCCCACAGCCACATGTCCAACTCCCTCAATACCCCCATCGAGGCCTTGGAGCACGCCTACCCCTTCCGGGTGGTCCA
>JAUQOX010000143.1 GCA_030550695.1 Gemmatimonadota bacterium
CCCCACCACCCCCACCGCCTTGCCGAAGCCGAGCCCCAGGTCGGAGAGGATGCGGCTGGCCAGCTGGATCATGGCGATGAGGCTGGTCCAGGCAGCAAAGACCAGGGCAAGGAAGAACAGGGTCATGAAGAACCGCCCCCCGGGAATCTGGCCGAAGAGCTGGGGAACCCAGATAAAGGTGAGCCCCTCGTTGCCGGCCCCCACGATCTGAGCCGCCGCGTCGGGCATCACCGAAAAGACGGTACACAACACCATGATGCCGGCCAGCAGGGACATGGAGTTGTTGCCGAAGGCCGTTACGAAGGCGTTCAGGGCCGTGTCCTCCCGGCTGCGCATATACACCGCGTAGGTAAGGGCAAGTCCCCATCCGGCGCCGGTATCCCAGGCGTTCTGGGTCAGAGCTTCCAGCCAGACCCGGTAATTGCCCAGACCTTCCAGGGAAGGCGTGAACAGGAAGGCCAGCCCCCGCTCGGCCCCCGGCAGGGTCACCGCCTTCACCGCCAGGACCAACACCAGCACTACCAAGGCGGGAATGAGGATCTTGGCCGCGGTTTCGATCCCCCGGATCCCCTTAGCCACCACCCAAACCCCCAACCCCATGGCCAGGACATGGGTGAGGAGGGCCTGGCTGCTCCCGGCGTAACTTTGCCAAAGGGCTTCCGGAACCGGCGAGGGGATTTCCCCCCACAGGGCGGCCCAGAAAAAGCGCAGGGTCCACCCCATGACCACGCTGTAGTAGAACATGATGGCCGTGGCTGTCCAGGCGACCCACGCCCCCATCCAGCCGAACTTGGGTCCCATGGTGCGGACGAAGGCCCCGAGGGTCCCCTGCCGCGTCCCTTTCCCCATCCCCAGCTCCAGGATGAGCAGGGGCACCGACCAGAGGAGGAGGAACACCGCCCACGCCACCAGGAACGATCCGCCGCCGTTGGAAGCCGCAATCCGGGGAAAGCGCCAGATGTTGCCCGTCCCCACGGCCATGCCCAGCATGGCCAGGAGCATCCCCCACCTGGAGCTGAACACCTCGCCCTTGACTTTCATGGCGTCTGGTTGTCGCCTCCCTTGTTGTGCTCGGGGTGGATCCCTTTCCGCCGAGGACGCCCGCCCTCGGTCCTATGGGAGCCTCCCGGCCCTGGACCCCACCAGGCCCCCCTTCATGCCAACCGTTCCCGCACCCATTTCAGGACCCCCTCCGCCGGCACACGCACCTGTTGTAGGGTGTCTCGGTCCCGGATGGTCACCGTGCCGTCTTGATGGGTTTGGCCGTCCACGGTGACACACCAGGGCGTGCCGGCTTCGTCCTGCCGGCGGTAGCGGCGGCCGATGGAGCCCGAGTCGTCGTAGAACGACGAAACGGCCGCGGCCCGTAGCTCCTTGTGGATACGCTCCGCGATTTCCGGCAGTCCGTCCTTCTTCACCAGGGGGAAGACCGCCACCTTGATGGGGGCCAACGCCGGCTTGAGGGAGAGGACCACCCGCTCTTCCCCTTCCACCATCTCCTCCCGGTAGGCGTCGGCCAGCACCACCAAGAGAGTCCGGTCCACCCCCACGGAGGTCTCGATCACATAGGGGATGAAGCGCTTGTTGGCGGGCGCGTCGATGTACTCCAGGCGTTTGCCCGAATACTCCTGGTGCCGGGAGAGATCGAAGTCCGTGCGGTTGTGGATCCCCTCGAACTCCTTCCACCCGAAGGGGAACTCGTACTCGATGTCCACGGCCTTCTTGGCGTAATGGGCCAGCTCCTGCGGGGTGTGCTCGTGGAAGCGGAGTTTTTCCCGGCGGATCCCCAGGGAGAGGTGCCACTGGAAGCGGGCCTCCTTCCAGTACTCGAACCACTCTTCGTCGGTCCCCGGCTCCACGAAGTACTGCATCTCCGCCTGCTCGAACTCCCGCGTGCGGAAGATGAAGTTCCCGGGGGTGATCTCGTTGCGGAACGCCTTGCCGATCTGGGCGATCCCAAAGGGGATCTTCTGCCGGGATGCCGTCTGGACGTTCAGGAAGTTCACGTAGATCCCCTGGGCTGTTTCCGGGCGCAGATAGACCTGGCTGGCGGCATCCTCCACCGGCCCCATGAAGGTCTTGAACATGAGATTGAACAAGCGGGGCTCGCCGAAGGCGTCGGGGGTGCCGCATACCGGACAACGCCCCCCTTCCAGTTCCGGGAGATCAGCCCGGAACCGCCGCCGGCACTCCCGGCATTCCACCAAGGGGTCGGTGAACCCTTCAACGTGTCCCGAGGCTTCCCAGACACGGGGATGCATGAGGATGGCCGCGTCCAGCCCTTCGATGTCGTCCCGTTCCAGGACCATGGCCTTCCACCAGGCGTCCTTGATGGCGCGTTTCAGCTCGACGCCCAAGGGACCGTAGTCCCACACCGAGCCGGTGCCGCCGTAGATTTCCGAGGACTGGAAAACGAAACCCCTCCGCTTGCAGAGGGAAACCAGCTTGTCCATGAGGTCGATTTCGGCCATGGATCGCACGGGTTCGGGGGACGGAAACCATCACGGCCCTACGAAGCCCGAAAAGGTAGTGGGGGGTGGGGCCCCTGTCACGGGTAGGCGGGAAGGGGCGGCAGGGGCTCCCTTCCTCCGTCAGACTCCCGGCCCCCGGGCCGCACCCGGATCCGCCGAGGCGCCCGCGGGGTCCCTGGGGAGGGGATGGCGCCCTTCACGATGGCCATGGGTCATGGGCCCAGGGGTCGGAGGGCGGCATGAACCTCCGACGCGCCGCAGGGTAGCAGGTTTTCGAAAGGTCGGCGCCGCGCCGAAGGGAACTGGACCCAGGAGAAAGACCATGGAGCTGAACATCACGGAGCGGGCCCGGAAGGTGATCCGGGCCTTCGTGGAGCAGAGCGGCGGGGAACTCCGGGCCCTGCGGATCACGGCTCACCCCGGGGGGGTCGCCGGGACCCGCTTCGAGCTGAGCCTGGTACCGGAATCCGAGCGGGAAGAAGCGGACGTGGTCCTGAACTTCGACGATTTCGTCGTCCTGGTTCCTCCGGAGAGCGTCGGCCGCCTGGAAGGGGCCACCGTGGACTACGTGGAGCGGGTGAACGAAAGCGGCTTCGAAGTGCGTCCGGCCCCCCGGGAGCCCCAGAAACGCCACGGCCCCCCGCAGGGCCCCCTGGCGGACCGGGTTCGGGAGGTCTTGGACACCCAGGTCAATCCGGCAGTGGCCGCCCACGGGGGGGAGATCACCCTGGTGGACGTGCAGGGGACCGAGATCTTCATCGAGATGAGCGGTGGTTGTCAGGGGTGCGCCCTGTCCCGCATGACCCTCAAGCAGGGAGTGGAGCGCATGGTGCGCCAGGCGGTGCCGGAAGTCACGGCCGTTTACGACGTGACGGACCACGCCTCGGGGGTCAATCCGTTCTATTGAGGGGCCTGAGGGGGGCCCCTCGTCCCCCTTCCGGTGGGGCCGCTCGGAGGGCCGCCCCTCAGAACATCATGACAATCTGCCTCCCGCCCCCGGCCCGGCCGATCCGCGGGTTGACGACATTGTTGTAGATGGAGCCGAAGGTGTAGTTCAGGCCGAAGTGGGTGAAGAATTGGTAGTCGGTCTGGAGCTGTTTCCGGCGCAGGAGGACGTCTTCCACACTGGCCGTCCGGGCGGGAACGGACAGGCGGTCGTGGATCCGCGACACGCTTCCCCCCACGTTCAAGGAGAGGCCCCGGACCAGGCGCACGTTCACGGATCCCCCCAAGCTGGCGTGGTGTTTGTCCAGGTCCTGGACCACGTGGCTCCCCTCCAGGAATAGGTTCACCGAGCCCCAGGGCTGTCGGAGGTCCAAGGAGGCGGCCAGGCTCTGCTGGAGAAGGGTCTCTTCCGTCTTGAAATACACGGTTTCCTCCACATAGTCCGCCCTGGACACTTCCAGGGCGTACTGGAAGGTCAGCATCCTCCGGGTGGACTCGCCGTAAGGGAACAGGTTGTACTCCAGCACCGGCGCACCGCTCACGGTCAACCGGTTGTTGGCGTAGGTGGAGCTGGAAACCCCCGCCCGGAGCCCGGCGGACCAGTGGTCCGTGAGGCTGTTGACCACAAGGCCGTCGAAGGAGTGGCTTCGGGTGATGTTCTTCGTCTTCACCCGACCGTAGTCGAAGCGGGAGTCGTCGTACGAGGTCCGGATTCCGAGGCTCACCTTCCACTCCGGGGTGGTGCGGCTCGCGGTGAACGAACCGCTGAGGCTCCAACTCTTATAGGTCCGTTCCCCGTTGCCGTATCCGTTCATGCCGGCGCGGAACACCCAGAAGTCCCAAGGGTCGTCGGCGGGCTGGGCCGTGGTGGGCCTGGTGGAGGGGGCCACCCCCGCCGGACCGGCCCCCGGGGCCGGGCGCAGGCCGATCTGGATCCGCTCGGCCAGGGGAGTCTGGGCCACATAACGCATGAGGCCCAACTTGATCACCCCCGTGAGGCCGCTGCGGACCTCGTCCCCCGTGGCGTCAAAGGCGGAAAGGTACCGGAGGGTATCGGCCATCCCTTCGAAACGCCCCCGTCCCAGGAACAGGAGCTCGTAGGACCTCCCGCCGGCACCCGTGGCCTGGGCCGTCACCAGGAGGTGGAGGTCCGCGTCCCTCGGGTCCCGTACCCAATCCACGAAGGCGATCTCGGTGCGGAAGAAGTCCATGTCGCCGCACCCCATGGCTTGACAGTCCAGATACAGGCGGAGGGCCCGGGGGGGGTCCTGGAGGGGGTTTCCCTGCCCCTTCGCGGCGACGGGCATGAAGGGGGGAAGAAGAAGGGAGAGGAGAACGCCAAGCCCCGCCAGGCGCTTCATAGGGGCCTCCAGGCCGCAAGGTGAAGGGGAACCCTCCGCGCCCCGCAGAAGGGTCGCCCCAAGGCCCTTTCGGGAACCACCCGCAAAGCGGAGGGGGGCCACCTGTGCCGGCTCGGGTCCCGGCCCGGCACCCACGAGCCCAGGGGAGGTAGGATCTCCACCTCTCCCCCCCACCGGGCCCGCCCCGCCCCCCCCGCCGGGGCGCGGCTCTCCCCTTAGACCTCACCCCCCCAGGAAGGGTTGCCGGCTCCGGGCCAGGGTACCCAGAGCCGAAACCCCTAGACCCCCAGGGACCTCCGGAACCGGCTCACCGCCGCCACCAGACTCACCGCCGCCATGGCCCCCAGGACGGCGAAATGCAAGGTGAGGTCCCGGAAACCGAGCCCTTTCAGGAAGATCCCCCGGACCATCTCCAGGAAATAGCGGATGGGGTTGAACAGGGTGAGCTTCTGGAAGAAGGAAGGCATGGTCTCCACCGGGTACATGAAGCCCGAAAGGATGATCCCCGGCAAGAGAACGAGGAACATGGTGAGGAAGGCCTCCTGCTGGGTCCGGGCCAGGGTGGAGACCAGAAGCCCCAACCCCACGCCGGCCACGATATACAGGGAGGCCGCAAACACCAGGAGGCCCACGGAGCCCCGGAAGGGCACGTCGAACCAGAGGGTGCCCACCAGGACCACCAGGGCCAGGTCCACCAGGCAAACGAGAACCACCGGCAGGGCCTTCCCCACCATGAGTTCCCAGGGGGTCAGGGGACTCACCAGAAGCTGCTCCAAGGTCCCCAGCTCCCGCTCCCGGACCACGGAAAGGGCGGTGAGGAGAAGGGCCATGAGGAGCAGGAGGAGCCCCATGACCGCCGGAACATTGTAGACGACACTGGCCAAGGCGGGGTTGTACCAGGCCCGGGTCCGGAGATCGAGGCCGGTGCTTGTCCCCCCCCCTCCCTCTTCCACCAGGTCCGCCTCCAGGAGCAGCCGCCCCAGGGTGCCCTGGACGACGGTGGCGGTGTTGGAACTGGTACCGTCCAAGAGGATCTGGACCCTTCCCCCCTTCCCCCCCTGCACCCCTCGCCCGAACCCGGGGGGGATCCAGACCGCCACCGCGGCCTTGCCGGCGTCCAGGGCCCGATCCAGGTCCCGGGGGTCCTGGGAGGCTCCCACCACTCGGAAGTAGCCCGAAGCTTCCAGGGTCTCCCGAACCCGACGGGAGGCGGGCGTCAAGTCCTGGTCCACCAGGAAGGTGGGGACGTGCCGCACGTCCGTGTTGGCTGCGTATCCGAAGAGCAGGAGCTGGATGACCGGCGCCCCGAAGGTGAGGCGCTTGGTACGGGGATCCCGAAAAAGCTGACGGAACTCTTTCTTCATCAGTTCCTTCAGCCGAGGGAACGAGAGCCCCTTCAACCCGCCACCTCCTTTCGGAAGGCCCGGCCGGCCAGGAAGAGCCCCAGGGCAGCGTAGCCCGCCATGAACAGGGCCTCAGGCCAAAGGACCTCAAGCCCTACCCCTTTCAACTGGACGGCCCGGAGCACCGCCACGAAGTAACGGGCCGGCACCAGGTAGGTCACCGCCTGGAGGAACTGGGGCATGCCCCGGATGTCGAAAAGGAATCCTGACAGGAGGAGGGCCGGAAGATAGGTGGCCACCATGGCGATCTGCATGGCCAGCATTTGGGATCGGGCCACGGCGCTGATGAAGATCCCCAGGCCCAGGGCTCCCAAGAGGAAGAGGAGGGACATGGCGCCGAGCCAGAGGGGATTTCCCCGGAACGGGACGTCGAAGACGGTGATCCCCAGAAGCACCACCATCCCCAGGTCGAAGAACCCGATCCCCAGATAGGGGAGGAGCTTGCCGCCCACCACCTCCACGGGCCGCACGGGGGTGGCGGCCAGCGGCTCCATGGTCCCCCGCTCCCACTCTCGGGCCAGGGTAAGGGAGGTGAGCATGGCGGCCATGATGGACATGATGACGGCCACGAGTCCCGGCACCACCATGTTCCGGCTTTGGAGAGTCTCGTTGTACCACACCCGGACCTCGGCCTGAAGGGGGAGAGGGGCGGAAGCCCCGCGGGGCAGGAGGACCGCTCCCTGGCGGCGCAGGATCGCCTCGGCGTAGTTCCTGGCGATGGTGGCCGTGTTGGCGTCGGAACCGTCCAGGAGGAGCTGGAGGGGGAGGGGCGTCCCCTCCACCAGCCCTTCGCCGAACCCCCGGGGGATGACCAGAGCCAACCTGGCTCGACCCCGTGCCAGGGCCTCCTCGAGGGGCGGGTAGCCGCCGACCCGGCCGACCACAGTGAAAAGGCCGCTCCCTTCCAAGGCCTCCAGCAACTCCCGGCTTTGGGCCGTCCCGTCCTGATCCCAGACGGCCAAACGGATCTGCCGGATATCCCAGTTGATGGCGTAGCCGAAGAACAGGACCATGAAGATGGGAACGAGAAAAGCCAGGATGAGGCTCCGGGGGTCCCGGCGGAGTTGCAGGGTCTCCTTGCGGGCCACGGCCCACAGGCGGGCCGGGCTGAACCCTTCCCCGAAAGTCTTGTCCAGGCCGCCGGCCCGGGGTGCGCCCTCCCGCCCCCCTTTCCCGTCCTTCACCCCCACCCCCCTTTTCCTCCCTCCACCCCCTCCCCCGCCCCCCTCCGCACCAGGGCGACGAACACATCTTCCAGGGAGGGCGCCACCCGCCTCACCCCCTCCACCCCGACGCCT